>DATNQK010000843.1:0-8309 GCA_036704065.1 Stenomitos sp. | reverse complement strand
GGTGATGATGGGCAGTGGCTTACAGATTTACAATGCCAACCCAGTCTTTGGCGGTCGAGGCGGATGGACGTTTCCACCGCTTGTGTTACTGGGCGGCTGGCTAGCTGGGGGTAGAAATTGGCACTTTGCGGCCATGTGGGTATTCTCACTGAACTTATTGGTATATGGGCTATATATTGCCCTCACGAGGCGCTGGAAACGTCGATTTGCCGCACCAGAAGACCTCAATGCTTTAAAGGCCAGCCGCAACTCCAAACGGAAAGCCTATGCATGGCATCGGATTATCTACACTGCCATCGTGCCGATCTTGATTCTGGCGATCGCTAGTGGTCTGGCGATGTATAAACCTGCTCAGTTGGCCTGGCTTTCCGGCCTATTTGGCAGTTGGCAAAACCTACGCATCGTCCATTTCATCACAGTTCCCATCGTGACGCTGTTTACCCTAATTCATGCTTACTTGGGATTAAGGGTAGGGGGCATACGGCTCATTAAATCCATGTTTGCTTAGCAAGGCGATCGCATGTTTAAACCTCGCTTCCAACCTTCATTGACAGGCAACCACGCTATTTCTCGGCGTCAATTGTTGCAGTGGTCGAGTTTATCGGGCCTCAGTTTATGGCTAGGTGGGTGTAGCACTAGTTTGCTATCGGAATCAGTTGGGGCTGCCTTCGAGCCACTCAACCAAGGTTTAGGAGCACTGTTGCTGAACCCAAATCCAGTGCCAGAGTTTCCCATTAGTGCCATTGAACCAACCAAGCTGCTGATCAATACCTTTGGCGAAACACCTCAAATTGATCCACGTCAGTTTCGCCTGACCATCAATGGAGAAGTAGACGTTCCCCTTCAGCTCTCGATGGCCGAGCTACAAGCACTCCCCTTCACGTCAATGGTGATTCGACATGTTTGTGTTGAAGGGTGGTCTGCCATTGTGCAATGGGGCGGCGTGCGTTTAAGCCAGCTTTTGGCAATGGCTCGTCCTAAAGCAGGGGCTCGGTATGTTTACTTCAAATCTGCCGACGGGTACTACGAAAGTTGGGATATGGCCTCTGCATTGCATCCACAAACCTTAATGGCATATCGCAGAAATGGTGAGCCCCTTTCTATCGACAATGGCGCACCCTTGCGCTTGGCGGCACCGATTAAGCTGGGCTACAAGCAAAGCAAATGGGTTACTCACATCACTGTGACATCGAAACTGGCTGCGCAAAAAGGGTACTGGGAAGACCTTGGCTACGAATGGTTTGGCGGCATTTAAAGGGCAACGTCTGTAGAGCGATCGCCAAGTTCAGCCCCTTTTCGCACACGAATCGAGGCCAATTCACATTTCAGATTGAGATCGCACAACAGTGCTACGGCTTAGCAGCAGTTGATTGCAACATTGCCCATAGCTTGGCCCTAAAGGGCTGTAAGGCATTATCTAAGTCGGGGCTGTAGCTCGGGGAAGGGAGTAAGTCGGCAAAAAATAGCGTCATGGCCATATTTTCTGCCACCGGAAAAAAGTCGAGCGGTGCAGGCCCATCAATATGGCGGCTTAGAACACCAAATCCCGCTCTTTCTCTTTGATATTGGCGTAGGGGCGCGCGCTGCTTGATCCATTGATCCAGCGATTTTGACTGCGCCATTCCCGCTTGGATCGCCTCCACCAACTGAGGATCGGGTTGAGATTTCGTTGCTTGCGCCAATGCTTTTTGAACCCATTCTGTGCGCTGCTGGGGTTCCAACCATGCCTTCAAAATCGGCAAGTCGGTTGAGGGTGTTTTTTGCTGGGCGATCGCCAAAACCTGCTTCGCTAGGGGCAGTTCAGAGGTTTGCCATTGTGCCTCTGCTGCGGCAAATTGCCCTTGCCACCAATAGACACCCCCTAAACATTGACGCAGATATGCCGTAAGCGGGTCTTGATTGGGCCGATTTTGCAAGAGTTGCTGGTAGAGATTAACCACCGCTGCTTGCACCTGCGGATAAATCGCGGCGTACTGGGGAGTAGACCAAATGGGACTGGTCAACCACAACGGATTGCGGACAATCTCAAGGGCAAATGCAGCCACAGCCAACTCGGCTTTTTGCTGACCCAATAAACTTAAACCCAAGCTATGAAACCCACCGTGTTTGGCAGGTACCAGTTGAGTTGCCTTAAGAAACGCAGGCATCGCTTGAGGCAATTGACCATTGAGCAGTTCCGCCCATCCCAAACTGCTAGCCCCTGCTTCTTGGAACGGAGAAGCTGCAACAGCCTTACGAAACCACTCTAAACTTTGCAAAAGTCGCTGTTGCCGAGAGGCTCGATCTTCGTTCGGTAGATTAAAAGACGCTAAATTCCAGCCCAGTTGGTAAGCATAGTAGGGTTCCCAAGGTGCTAACCGATGGGCCTCCTCTAGGTTGCTGCGCAAGGGTGCCAGTTGCTTTTGACTTAAGGCATTAAAGCCGAGACTCGACAACTGCCAAGCCCGATGAATCGGTGCCAACCAAATCCCAACAGCCAGCAATAAGCCCACAACAGCCCAGCTCACCCCTTTCAGTCGCGTCGTTTTGCCCAATGGTGTGGTGATGGCATGGACTGGAATTGACTGCCGCAGCAGTGAGAGCAAAGCAGCACTATAAACAAACAAAGTGCCGCTGATACAAACAATATCGAGCTGATAGTCCGTCAGGCTCACAATGCTATAGCCAAGCATTGCGGCGAGCAGGCTCCACGTAAAAATCAAATTGGGATCTGCTGTTCGCACCTGCGATCGCCACAATCGCACGCCCCAATAGATCAGCCACAACGTAATGGCAAGCCCCAAGCAAACGCCAAAACCACCCAGTTCAGACCAAATTTGCGCAGGCGTACTGTGCAGTTGGTAGACCAGTTCAGCCTCGCGTCCAGCCCAGCCAGGGCGATAGGTTTGGTATTGCAGCGGCACACTCCCCAAGCCTGCCCCAAATAACGGATGCGCCAACCCCATCGCCCAACCCGCTGTATTGGTGATCAGGCGAAAAGCCGTTTCACCACCCGTACTATCGAGTGGGGAAGCGCTAAAGAGGGATCGCAGGCGATTATTGGCCAGGAGCAGGATTCCTAGTGCAGCGACCCCGCCTAAACCTGTCATCATCCGCAGACGCAAGGGAATTTGACGACGGGTGAGCAAGACCAGTCCACCGAAGACCGCAATGGCCAACATCCCCAACCACCCGCCCCGCGAACTGGCTGTATACAGGTCGATCAGACCCAAAATAACCCCAGCACCCCAGACCCACTTCCAAGGCGATCGCGTGCTCAGACACAAGCCCCCTAGCAACGGTACACTGAGCACCAAATACCCTGCCACATAGTTTTGATGACCAATGGGTGCCCAATTGCGCAGTTCCAGCACCGAAAAATCATAGCCAAGGTTGAGGCCCAACGGTTGCAAGGCTTGAAGCCGCGCCACTTCAGGCAGATAGGTCTGACTCAGCCATAAGCCCAAACTTACGAGGATAAACGCCATGCTTAAACCGCCTTGAATCGTGAGCAGTTTCAGCCTGCGCTCAGAACTATGACACCAACCATTGAGGGCATAGAGAGCCGCTAAAGCACAGAGGGCAGCCCAGCCATACCAACGCGCTTGCTGCGGAAATTGCGCCAGTAGCGTTGAACCACCTAACCCTAAAACAGCGATCGCCACCCCATAATCCAATCCGTAGCCCAACCCAACAAAACGCTGCTGCACCCATGCCTGTCTTAGCAACCATAACCACGGCAAGAACAACGCAACCTGCCAAATAAACACCCAGGGCCAAGAAACCACCAAACTGCTGCTATCGGGCAAGACTGTAAAGAGGGCATAAAAGCCCAGACCTAGGGCACCCAGAATATCTTTGGTTGGTGAGGCTTTCACAGTGGGCAATGGGGCAGAACCATTGGAATTCATAGAGCAGTGCTAGATAAATAGGATCGGCGATCGCAAAAGTGATCGGTTTATGGATTTTGTGTATGTATACGGATGGCCTTGCATCTAGCAGTGAGGATACCCGATTCTAGGAAACAAACTGCCTCAGCTATACTCATTGCTGTTAGCCTGCACCGCTGCACTCTGCATACCGTATGTCCCATACCACCCAGCCTGAGTCTGTTGCGGGAAACCTTCCCCTAATTGCCCACGCCGCACAGCATGGCGACAAGATTGCGATCTCTACGCCAGAGGAACGCTTCACTTACCACACCCTCCTATCCCAATCGGCTCGGATTGCAACCCAGTTGCTTGAGGGAACCGATGACTTACGGGAACAGCGGGTCGCCCTCATGATTCAGCCTGGGTTTGAATTTGTCGCCGCACTGTGGGGTATTTGGCGCGCTGGGGGAATTGCGGTGCCCTTGTGTCTTTCCCATCCCCACCCTGAATTGGACTATGCGATCGCCCAGGCCAAGGTATCCATTGTCATTGCCCATCCGAGTTTTGAAGCATTGCTGCGGCCCAGCGTTGAATTGCATCAGTTGCGCTGCATTCTGACCACCGATCCGCTACCAGAAAGCGATCGCCTGCCCAAGATTGAGCTTGCAAGACGCGCTTTGATTCTGTATACAAGCGGCACCACTGGCAAACCCAAGGGAGTCGTCACAACCCATGCCAACATCCAAGCCCAAGTCACCAGCTTGGTAGAAGCCTGGGAATGGACTTCCAGTGATTGCATCTTGCATGTCTTGCCGTTGCACCATATCCACGGCCTGGTCAATGTGTTGACTTGTGCGCTGTGGGCAGGAGCCGAGTGCCAGATGCTAAGCAAGTTCGATGCCGAAATCGTATGGGACTGCTTTTGCCAAGAACGCGTCAGCCTATTTATGGCCGTTCCCACCATCTACGTCAAACTCATCGCAGCGTGGGAAAAGGCACCCGAGATCCAGCAAAAACAATGGTCTCAAGCGTGCTTAAACCTACGATTAATGGTGTCCGGTTCAGCCGCCTTGCCAGTGCAAGTCCTCGAACAATGGCGTGCGATTAGCGCTCACGCCCTGCTAGAGCGATATGGGATGACCGAAATCGGCATGGCCCTCTCAAACCCGCTTCATGGTCAACGCAAACCAGGCTTCGTCGGCACACCCCTACCGCACGTAGAAATTCGGTTGGTCGATGAGCAAGGAAACAGAGTCCCTACCGGAACATCGGGAGAAATTCAAGTCAAAGGCCCAGGGGTGTTTCTAGAGTACTGGCAAAACCCTGAAGCAACGGCTAAAGCCTTCCAAGAGGACTGGTTTTGTACAGGAGATCTAGCCGTTGTTGAACAAAATTCCTACCGCATCTTGGGTCGCATCAGCGTGGATATTATCAAGACGGGAGGCTATAAAGTTTCTGCCTTAGAAATTGAAGAAGTCCTCCGCACCCACCCCGCTATTCAAGAGTGTGCAGTGGTCGGCATCACAGACCCTGAATGGGGCCAACGGGTCTGCGCTGCACTGGTGCTGAAACCCAATCAAGTTCTCAGCTTAGACTCGCTTCGCCAGTGGGCTAAAGCACGGCTTGCGGTCTATAAAGTCCCTACCCGAATTCTCACGGTTACAGACTTACCCCGCAATGCCATGGGCAAAGTCGCCAAGCCTGTGGTTGTCCAACTGTTTGGCACAGCCCCCCTGGCCTGATATAACCCCGGGGATAGGTTATAACCACAACATTGCAGCTTTGCCGAATATGGTAGCCTCAGGGCATCGATAGGGAAATACCTCGGTGCAAAGGTTACGTGTACTTGCGCTGCCGCCTTGTCAAGGTTGGTTCAGCGGTTTACAGATGTTTCAGAGAGCGGCGTATGTATCGGTTTCAAGTCAGTGCAGCAACTCAACCCGGAGAAACCATCGCTATCGTAGGTTCTATTCCAGAGTTAGGGGAATGGGACGCAACCCCTCGTCTACCGCTGTGGACCAACAGTGAACAGTATCCGCTCTGGCAGATTGATCTAGATTTAAGTGGTGTGTCCAGCACCGAGATGGGTGATCGCCGGATTGAGTACAAGTATGTCAAGATTTTGCGCGATGGCACATTGGAGTGGGAAGCATGGGGATGGAATCGATGGATACCCCTAGAACCGGAACCTTTGCCAAGCCCAATTGTGGTCAACGATGGCAATTTTGGCGAGATTCGATCTAATCCCTATGGATATTTTGCCAATCCAGTGCCTCAACCTGCCCCGCCTGCCCAAGCTGATGGATTAAAGATTGTGGTCATTGGCAGTTCTGTGGCCTTGGGATGCAGCGCATGGCTATTGCGTGGCTGGGCCTGGCACCTGGGGCAAGCATTACAGCCCTACGGCCATCAACTGGTCAATGTCTCTGAGGTGGGAGCCAATGTAGAGCGCACCATTGCCCGCTTTTCTCAGATTGTAGTGCCTGAAAAACCAGACATTGTGATTATTGCCCTCTCATTAGGCAACGAAGGATTCGCCTCCTGTCTGCCGCATTATCGCCGTACTTTGCAACAAAGGTTTGAAAATGGGTTGCTACGACTCATCAAGTTAACGCAACAGGCTGGCGCACTCCCTGTACTGGGGGCTGTCTACCCCAACGACAACTATTCACTAGAGCACTACCGTCTGTTGCAGGACACCCACCAGCGGATGTTGAGCTGGGGTGTTCCGGTTTTAGATTGGCTATCGAACTTAGATGACGGCACAGGTCGCTGGAAACCAGAATTAGCCTGCGATCCGGCCCATCCCAATACTTGGGGTCAGTATCGGATGTATGAGGCGATCCCTCTGTCTTTGTTTCAAATGACCCAGTCCGAGGTAGCCGCGCGCCAAAAACTCCCCCTACAACTGGAGCATCTAATCTTTCAGGATAGGACTGGGTTTTCTGTTTTTGCGAACAATGCAGAAACATGCTTGCGCATCGTTAACCCCAGCCGTTACACCTATGCGATCGCATCGGACTGGGAAGCGTTGCAATCCGCGATGCAAACGGTGCCATTGGCAGCAGGGTTGTACATGACAACCGACACACGGACTGGAACAGTCGCTTCATTGGTGGTTCAAAACGATGGCACAATAACCTCATCCTTTGCCATTGGCCCTGTCACTGAATACACGTTTTATCCCGTCTTACAGTTCCTCAACTCTCACTCCTCAAAAGTGCTGTTCCATGACGGGCAGGTCAGTATTCTGCAAGTGAGCGATACGTCGCAGCCCCAGGGGTTTCGCCTTTATATTGCCAACGAATCCAGCCACGACTATAACTTGCATCCGATGTGGCAAGAAATTCGCGCTGCTTTAAAGGTGTTGCCCGAAGGGGTATATGAAGACCCAATTCATCCCGATGCCCCGTTCCGCACCATGATGATTGACCAGGAAGGGCTCGAAAGCCGCATTAAAATTCCGGCCCACTCGGTGATTAGCTTGGTCTACAAATGCCGCCTATCCGAGATCCGTCGCGTGGCCATTCTTCCCTTGGGCGATCGCTGTGCTGCACGCATGTTGCTGTATAAACTCGATTACGATGGCCCTGCTTTTCCTTTTGACCTAACCCGCACCACCAGCATCGCGGATGTAGCAGACATCATCCAGAACGATTTCGCAGACATGTGGAACCCGGATCTGTTGTACTACGATGGCTATGCCAAGCGCATCTATCACACCAAGTGGAGTGGGCTTTCTTTTGCCCACGAAGTTGAAGACACAGACGATCCACTCAACGATATGTCGCCCGTGTTCGAACGGATGCGATCGCGATATTCAGCACGCGCTCAACGCTTTGGATATACTTTGAACGCTTGCGACGAAGCATTGTTTGTGCGCACTGGATTTTGCGATCGCGCCAGTGTGGCCGATTTAGTTTCTAAGTTGCAATTGAAATGCCAAGGCAAGCCCTTTCGAGTGCTGCTGATTTCACCGCAACCCTCTGAGGAATTTGAGAACCTGCCGCATGTATTGCACTACAACTTAACCTTCAATCCTGACCGGATGTATGCAGACCTTGAACACTGGCTCGAATGCACTGATCAAATGCGAGACATCCTGCATGAGCTGGGCATATCGAGCAAAAATCTATTCTGGTGTCCGCCTACCCCACTCACCGCAACATTGATTAAACGCTGAGTGTTCCAATCATCCTGTTTACGATAAGGGTTCCAAGTTGGCTTTATCGACCGCCTTATCAACAATGACCTTAATGAGTTCTTGCAAAGAGACGGTGCGACGTTCACGCACAAAAAATAAAGGACAAAGGGCAACCAGCCGACACAGGCTAGACACAATAAACAAGCCCAACAACCCGCCCATCATCCAATGTTCAGCCAGGAATCCCCCCAAGGTTGTTCCCAATGCTCCACTCAGGCCTGCTGCCGCTCCAATCCAACCAAAATAGGTGGACT
>DATNQK010000842.1:0-5914 GCA_036704065.1 Stenomitos sp. | reverse complement strand
TACCTGAGGATCCATAACCAAATCCTTCTCATTAGCTTTTGGGTTGCACAGGAGCTTGCGATCCAGGGGTTTGGGGCTGCGGCTTAGGCGGCTCTACAGAAGGACGTAGTTTGCAGGAAAGATCAAAACGTTTGAGTTTGGTACCCGCACTTTCACTTTGTTCAGAAACAAGGAGTTCAACATTCATATAATCTGATGAAGCCTCGAGGCTGCGCATAAACGAGGCAATAAGATCCTCGTTAAAAGCTAAGCCTGATATTTTTACATCTAAGCCTGATTCGCTGTAAGCTGTAAGCCACAACTGGTCCGGTGTAACATCACTTAGTGTAGCCAGGCGATGGGCAGGCCCGGATTTATTCTTACGTAGCTGTGTCAAAACATCGAGCTTTTTCTTGACCTGCTCTTTAAGATTTTTTACCTCTTCAAGTTTACCTATCTTATTTTTTAGCTCAGTAATTTTGCTGTTTGCTGAAGTTATATCTTTTTTTGTCGTGGAAATCTGTACTTGTTTAACCATATACATGGCAAAGACAATCACAAGCACTAACACCAAACAAAAACAAAACAGGGTAATCTGCTGAACTGCAGTTTCTTTTTTCTTGGCGGCGCGAACTGGCAGAAGGTTTATTTTTATCATTTATCCCCTACCCTCCTTACAGCCAGGCCAACGCTTACGGACATGAGAGGTCCAATTTCATTTAGGTACTCGGGATCAAAATCCTTATCTGAATATTTTAGTTTGGCAAAAGGATTAATTATCTCCACTGGCAAACTCAACTTGTCCGAAATCATTTCCTTGAGGTTAAAAACTATGGAGCTACCACCACTTAAGAATATCCTGGCGATTCTGTCTTCATTTGCCGTAGAATTGTAAAAATCAAGTGAGCGACGTATTTCTTGGGTGATAGAATCATTCACCTTGCTTAAAACATCTAGCAATGCGGGGTTTTTCGTTTCGTTCGCTAGAATTTTCATACTTTCAGCATCAGTGCCGCTTACACCTAATTGCTTCTGGATTTCCTCAGTATAAAGATTGCCCCCCATCTGAACATCACGCGTAAAAAGAGTCAGGCCTTCCTTAATTACATTTATGTTCATCACACTGGAACCAATGTTAATCAATGCAAGAACTTCATCAGCAACTACAGTATGGTTGATCTCAAAAGCATTCTGTACAGCAAAAGAGTCAACATCCACCACAGAAAGATGCAACCCTGCCTCATTAAAGACAGAAACATAATCGTTTATTATATCTTTTTTGCTTGCCACTAAAAGAACATTCATCTTTGATGGATCAATGCTATCAGGTGATAAAATCTGAAAGTCCATGTTCACATCATTAATATCAAATGGAATGTACTGTTCTGCCTCCCACGCAATTTGATCTTCCAATTCTTCCGGTGGCATTGCCGGAAGCAATATTTTTCTAATAATTACTGAGTTCCCTGATATTGAGCACGCTACGTCTTTGGCTTTTACACCCTGGCTGGCGATTAGACTTTTGATAGCATCGGCAATGGAGGCCGCATCCATCAGAGAATTATCAACAATTGCCTGCACAGGCAGAGGAATGACCCCTACATGAACCAGAGTATAATTTCCCTTTTGCTCTTTTAGCTGCACAAGCTTAATAGAGCTAGAGCCAATATCGATACCGACAACTTCTTTATTTTTTTTGAGAAGAAACATATCCGGTCCTGTAATCAGGATGAAAAAACTTTTTCTTTTTCGTCAATCGAATAGCCAAGCGCTAAGATAATTTTTCTCATCGTCTCGAGACGGCATTTTTCGCCCCTCTCAATTCGATCGATGGTCAAGGGTGAAACACCTGCTTTGCGAGCAAGTTCTGATTTGCTCATCAACCGTGATTCGCGTATCGTTTTCACCTTGTTTACATCACTCATACCAGCACCTGTACTGTAAAAAATAAAAGAATGGCCTAGCTTTTACACCAATTATTTAAATTGTCAACGAATTTATATCTAATTATGGACAATATTAGCTTTGTGAAAATAAATCTGACTTATCGAACGTTTACCCATGAAGATCCACCCCAACGACATAGAGTCATAATTCCTGCCGGGTTTAAAGCAACTGCATAGGCTGAAATGCCATTGGTAACATAGCACGCTGCATTCTGCATAGACTCGCTTAAAAAACCTTTGCCATCGAATCTCATGCAGCGCAATCCGGCTGCTTCGGAAAATGTTGAAGGGCAAGACAGCGCAGTAAGGTTAACTACGCTATCTGCTGGTGCTCCTACAGTATTTCCGCAAGCCTTGAGATTTATCGTCGGCAATAGACCAAAACTAGATTCTTGCAGACCCCCTTTTTGCAAAATCGTAAACTCACTAGCTTCCTGTAAGTTATTTTTGTTTTCGTCTCGCCATTCAAAAACCACGTAACTTTTTTCGTTCTGGTTGACCCCCACGTAAATCCTTTTCTTAACTATTGCTCCATCAACTATTTCTGTTTCACCACGTCTCATTGCCTCAGTCTGAGCCCATTTAAATGTTTCATGTAGGGCCCCTGCGCGGTCTTCAAGCTTGCTGCGCACATACATCTCGCGAAAAGGGCCAACAGCGATACCGACGATTATGGCCATTATGGCAATAGTCAGAAGTACTTCGATTAGAGAAAAGCCCGAGGTCTTTGTCACATCTTCCTCCACCATAGAATCTTAAATGGATTGGCTTTATTGGTGGAAGGCGAGAAGTTGCTACCGCCTATTTGAAGAATGTCCACATTTTTGCCGGAGGCATCTTTTGAAGGCTTAAGAGTCACGATATAGGCGTGCCTGTTATCGAAGTCAATTCCCCCAACGAATCCCCCTGTTTGCCATTGGCCAGAGGCGCCACCAACTACATCTACATTATTAAGGTTGGATGAACCACTTGAGAGGGAAAGGATATTCGATGTTTTACTGGCCGCATTTCGTTCAGTCCTGAGATCTATTACTATAACCCGCCCATCCCTCTGCTGAGTTGCTACAGTTGCGTTCGAATAATAACTTCTCGCGGTTCCGACATAAACCTTGAGATCACTACTGATCGCTGGCTTTGCCCACACCTTTTCATTTCCTTTTTTGCTAGTGGAGTCATATCCTTCAAGCACGACCGTTTGGTTTTCTTGCTTTGTGCCACCCGTGAGGCTTATTTTTACTACCTCAATACGATATCGCTGACCGTCGGTAGCACTTCCGTTAGAGGCGTAATCAGCACCTCCTGTAGCTATCACCACATAATCACGATATACTGAAACGGCAGCAGCTATGGGCTCCTTCGCTCCGACAGGGGTCGAAGAGGCAGACTCTTTGCCATCACTGTCCAATGTCTTGACCTGATAAACCGGTATGCTGATATGATTGGTTGCTGTGAAATTATCTGTAAGATTTTTCCCATCAGTGGTTCTCAGCGCCCACAGCCTTCCCTGCATATCTCCGAAAACCACATAATCAAAGGATCCATTATTATCTCTATCCATAAGCGCCGGCACGGCAGGTGTGACATTAACATTAACGGCATCCCCACTATAGGGTAATGACCGTTCCCACATCACCTTTCCGGTCTCGATGTCCAGAGCATAGGCGCTCACACCATAAACACAGGTGGGATCAGTATCACCGGTGGAACAGACATCGTAGAGATATTCATTAGTACTGGAATCAACGACAGGAGAAGCGCCACTCATTCGGACTTTTTTCTTGTTGATCCAACTCGATGTTAGAAAAACATAGTCTTTAAGCTGATCACCTATCTGGGCAGTGCCAATGGAAACCCCCATGGAATTTCCCATGTTACAATTTTTGGAGGTACCGGAACAACCTGTATCGGTCGTTTTATCATAAGTACCCTCCCAAAGAAGTTGGGGATCATATGGGTTTGTCACATCAAGAGCAAATACTATCCCACGGTTTTGGGAGCGAATCATTGCAGTCCCAACGAGCCTTGTCCTCCACTCCCACCCACTCTTGGTAACTCCATCAACAACCTTATCATTGCACCTAACCAACTTGCCACCGCTCAATACTTGTTGCGAAGAAGGACAGATGAGGAAATCACCCAATGCCGGGGAACCATCAACAGATATTTTAGGTTCAAAAGTACTCTCATTGGAGGGATCAGGGTTGAAGGGCTGATTCTTTATATTTGAGAGCAGCGAGGATGGTAGATATGCCCATATCTCTTTGCCCGACCCTTGTCCGGAGGTTGTGTCAGGATACGTGCCGGTAGAGCTATCATAATGGCCAGCCCAAAAGGCATGCATCATGCCGTCATCAGCACCGGCGAATAGAAAGCGGTCGCGCCGGTCTTTTCCGGCAGTAATTTCAGCAGTTGTCACCGACGATGCAGTCGATTCGACATATTTAGATTTTGTTTTCAGGGCAGGGGTTGAGTTCTCGATTCCCCATAGCCGCTTACTATCCTCATCACATCCATAGGTATCCAGTACACCATCGGGTGACCCCGTACAACTTGATGTACTCCCATAAACATCGGAGGTTGATGCGCTCTTCCGACCGCGTGCCGTATTGATAATTACCGCAGCGGTGTCATCACTAGCGGCCCCCAAAGCTGTCTTGAGCGATGCGGCATTGCTGGCAATGAAATTGACGTGTGAAGTAGATCCCGGCAGGTTAGTGAAAATGTAACGAGGTGACGATGTGTCAAGCGATGACAAGGGAGCCGTCGGGAAATTGGATGCACCAGCCGAGGGCATTGCCGATGCGGCATCCCAGACAAGTTCGCTACTGGTCGAAGTAGCAGTCGGAACTTTAATCATACGTAGATGGCCGCGGTAACTGGGATATTCGAAACTAGCCTTGTACAGTATATTGTCTTTAACTACCGGCTGGGTTTTGGTGAATTCATTGGACGTCGTGGAATATTTGAGTGCGAGAAAGGTGTTAAGAACGTATTTGATTCCGCACGTATTCGAACCGTTCCAGTTGATAGTGCACGAACTCAAATATGGACTTATATAATATGAACAGATGCCTGATCCCAGTAAGGCACTCCAAGATGTTGGATATGTAGCAACAGTTGATGCGGTGGTCACAAGATCATAAGATACTGTTGCAGATGCAGGAGATGAGTTTGCGTTATTGAAATCATAGATTGTACTCACATTTGTCTCGCTAAATTTCTTTAACTGTTTACTGCTATCAAAAGTTACTTTTACTTTAGTTATTTTAAAAATCTTAGTGATATCTTTCACTATCATTTTAATATTTGATAGAGTTTTATTAGAATTAGTCCATGCCACAGAGGACAAATCAAGAGTAAAGTTTGAATCGCTCTTAACTTCTCCTACATTTGGACTTACGCTAGTATCATAAGTTGCTGTTACCGTGCCCGAACAACCAGTTCCACAACTGTATGAAATTTCAAAAGTTATTTTTGTAGAGTTCTTAAGCGGTGTCCCCGATACGTACGCATATCGGAATGCTTGATCTGCATAAAATGTCTTTGAACCACTGGGAGGCGGAGAGTAGGTTCCACTACAGGTAGCGACTGAACTCATTTTTGGGGAACAAAGGACTTCTTTGGTTGTTTCGTTTACAATCTGATCCAGAGTGATGGTATTTCCGAAGTCCCCATACGTAACAGCGATATCAGTCAGGGTAATATCAGCGCAAGAAGCTCCCCTCAGAATCCTGATATTATCAAGGGTGTAGCTTGTAGGATTGTAGGTTGCGCTACGCAGGTCCAACCACATATTCATTCCCGTCTCAGAACTGAGTGTGCCGGTTCCGGAAGATAGATCGAATTGGGCTGAGACACGACCTGTACTTTGGATAGCTTCTACTTTGACATTCTTGTTACCAGCGCCACTAATGTCACCAGCAAACCGAAGAGAAATGATTGTTTCGGGATAAGAGAGAGAACAGCGAACAGACGTGCCGGGATAGACA
>DATNQK010000841.1:0-3481 GCA_036704065.1 Stenomitos sp. | reverse complement strand
GACCTTAAATGCCACACCCTTTGGCTCTGCAAACTTTGCAGTCATTGAACCAGGCACCTGGCAAGCTACAGTTGTGGGTGACTTTGGCACGTTGGTTTTTAATGGAACGGTTAAAAATAGTCCTACTGGCAAGTTAAATGCGTTAATTGCCGGAACCATCAAGGATTACACCCATCTAGATACAAGCTACACGTTCTCAGGCAATAAGGTTCGTTCCTGCACTGTTTCTCCCATTTCATACTCAGCTCTCAAGCTGCGGAAGTCTTCTAACCTCCATAAAGCATTGCACCCTACGCGAGGCTTTTAATCCTTAAGTTCAGCAACTGAAGTTCCTTGAATGAGCATCAAGAGTAGGACCGTACCTGCTCTTGATTTTTTTGTCCGAGCCTCTAGCTAAGTACCCCTGCTGTTCTAAACCCTGCAAGATCTCCTCAAACACAGGGAAAACCTGATGAGGGGATGAGGGGCTACGGGGTCTAGTAGGTCGCGGATTTGGTTGTCGCTGGGAATCTGATGGACACCAAACAGACTCTGAGCATTGCTGTGCCCCTTAGTGCCTGTCATCATGCGTTGGTATGCCAGAAATGAAGGGGTCTGGGTGAAGGACAGGCTAAATGCGCTCAATGCTGCATCTTCCATCTCATAGCGGGTATTCCTGCCAGTGCGTTTGTCCGGCAGCGAGGACAGTCGCTGGCGAAAGGAACCGACTATAGCGTCAAACAACCCCCATTCTTTCAACGGTTCTGGCTCTGTTGGCCCTCTCAGCTATCCTTACAACACCGCTATCACCTCGGCTTGAAGACCTTTTCGCCAAAATAAGAATTGCTGCGGGTGAACCCTCACGGCTGCTCGGGCGGTTGATACCACCGAAACAACAAGCCATCCCAATATACGAGCGTATCGATACCCGCTTCCGTTCCCAAAATGATGCCATCACCCTGAAGGGGTCGAACGGCTGTCTTCCACCCCCTGTACTCTGCATCATTTGCACGAACAACCCCTACAGGTAATGTCACTTCTCGCCAAATGGGGCTGTCAAAATATGATCGTCGATGTAGCAAGTACGATTTATGCTTCTGACTGCTCTGTATAAGAAGGGCTAACGGCTCCTCAGAGCCCAACGGCTCTGAAGTTCCGAGGGACAGGGGGATAGGTCCAGAATCAGCCTGATATTGGGAGGTTACGCGAACGGCATAGAGTGTATCCTGTACTCCATCGCCGTCGAAATCTCCATGCCAAAAATATGGGTCTTTTTCACCGCGTATTTCAAGACCGACAGGTAGTTCCGCAGTCGCATTCTTTTTTTCGCCCGCAATAGTGAGGGGCACTCGAACTCCAACAATGGTCATGATGCCACCTAGCATGAATCCAATTGTTTGAAAACTTACTTTCCTCATAGTAGTGACCTGACTTCCATACTTTGAGTAATTCAGAAAATCTTAAATATGTCAATTCAAAAATTCAATTAAATATTTTTAAGGTATGCTTTCTATGTTTTTTACATCAACACTTTCAATTTCTGGAAATATCTTAAAGTCATACTGAGAAACTTATTACAACAGCGTTGGTCGTACTTCAATAAGTGCGATTTCTGTTCCTAAACAAGCATGGACTCCACCTCCAAAAATACACAATGAAAATACTCGACAATTGACCTACCTCTTTGGCTAGATGCTTTGTTTTTAGAAGTTAGTTAATCTTCTTCAACAAGCTATACCTATTATCTATGAATGTTAGTAGACGCCATTTGTTAAAGGTGAGTTCTAGCGCAGGTTTGGTCATGCTTGGAGCCTCGGTTGCCAAGCATTCGTCAATGCCTGCAGGTGATACAGGTGAGCTTGCTCAGGCTGCAACCAGTCCAATTCGACAAAGCGGCGAGGAAATGATTTATCGGACATTAGGCCGAACTGGAGAGCGCGTTTCTGCAATCGGTCTAGGCGGCTATCATATCGGGAAACTCAAAACAGAAGCCGAAAGTGTCCAGTTAATTCGTCGCGCCATTGATCGCGGCATTACTTTTATGGACAATTGCTGGGACTATCACAATGGGCGCAGCCATCGCTGGATGGCGGCTGCTCTCAAAGATGGCTATCGTCAAAAAGTATTCTTAATGAGCAAAATTGATGGGCGAACCAAAGCAGCTGCACAACAACAGATTGATGATGCTCTCAAAGATTTACAGGTCGATCATATTGACCTGATGCAGCACCATGAGGTTCTGCGTTATGAAGACCCAGATCGCATCTTTGCACCAGGGGGTTCGATGGAGGCGATGGTCGAAGCTCAGAAAGCAGGCAAGATTCGCTACATCGGCTTCACAGGCCATAAACATCCTCAAGTACATTTGCGCATGTTAGAAGCGGCTAACGAGCATGGGGTTCGATTTGATACTGTTCAGATGCCGCTTAATGTCATGGATGCTCATTTTAGGAGCTTTCAAAAGCTGGTTGTTCCAGAATTGGTCAAGGCTCAAATTGGCATTCTAGGGAGGAAGTCTATTGGGGAGTCGTATATCCTTCGCAGTAATACAGTAACGGCCATTGAGTGTTTGCATTACGCTTTGAATTTACCCACCTCTGTTGTGATTACTGGGATCGACAGCATGGAAATCCTCGATCAGGCGTTTGAAGCAACTCGAACTTTTCAACCGATGAATACTGCACAGGTTGCAGCACTATTAGACAAAACGAAAGCTGCGGCAGCTACAGGCCAATATGAGCGGTATAAGACCACGAATCAGAATGATGGCACTGCCATGAATCCAGCTTGGCTTGGGTAGGGCTGACCTAGCCATGATGATTGGCTCTCAGGGTGTTGCCACTGATTTTGTTAATGCAAAGCGACCCAGTATGGGACTGAGATTAGGCTACACGCTCCATCCAATCAAAAATCTGTCCCAACTTCTCTAAGGCAACGTCATCGATAGTCCTGCGCCAGGGTATTATTTCCGCTATGCCCTTAGTGATGACAATGCCCGACTACTCAAGTCAAAAGGGGTCTTACTCGATCTGGTACCAGAGTTGCCGATGGGGGAACCGGAGAAAAACTCTGTGGGTGAAGGGGATGATAAGCCTTCACTCTTTGACTTTGAGCAGCCGATTGGGTCTACAGTGGTTGAAATGCCTGAAGTGATGAATGTGCCTGAAGCCAAGCCTAAGCGCGGCAGAAAACGTAAGGTACAGGGGGATGGGGCAGTGATGGGGCCAGATAATGCTGCTGATGGATCTCACGAAGTGCCTGAGGCAGTACAGCCTAAAGCCATCGAAACTGAGGTGATACCCAAGGGTACAAAGCCCAAAAAGCAAGTTGAGGGAGCAGAAACGGTGGAATATGGGGCCACTACTGAACCTGAGCAGGTTCAGTAGTGGCAGTCTGAACTTGAGCGGCGACTGGAACAAATAAGGGTTGAATTTGGCTTTGTTGCATGAAAGATCAAAAAGGGCAAAAACTCCCTTATGCATTCTTGAATTAGGCATTCACC
>DATNQK010000840.1:0-4572 GCA_036704065.1 Stenomitos sp. | reverse complement strand
GTTGCCCACATACTGTTCTTTCCAACCTTTTCCTCTATCAGGCGAGCCAACAGGTGAGGTCTCCCCTGCCTTAGCCAGCGAGAGCTGTGGCGAGGGGCTAGAGGCGATTTTGACGACGGCTAGTAAAGATAAAGAGGCGACAGCGAACAATCCGTAGAATAAGTTGACCATGAGGATTCTCCATAGAAGGTTGGCTCTCACCGCCATTGCAATCCTTATCAAAGGATGGTGCAGACGGCCCAGTCTGATGAGTTAGTGCTTTAGACTCAAGCAATGCGTTGTCAATTTATATAAATGAATAAAAAAGGAACGAACTTAGAGTGCAGTCGTCAAAAAAGACAATAAACAGCAGAATGTTTCAGATATTTTGCTTAATTTGAAAGTTACAAACAGAGTTTTGCGCAGCACTAGCTGGGACGAACAAGAGGTTCTCTCAATCATCCATACAGGTTTATGTGATATTAAGCTTGTATTTTCGAGGGTTCTCCCTCAACTTGTGGTGACAAGTGTCACAAGTATGCCTACAAATACCTATAGAAATACTCAGAAATTATCTGTTCTTATCGCCGCACTTTTATAAGCGTTGGAATCAGGCACTTTGGATCTGAATTTAGGGGGCGCGCAGAGGCTGAATAGTCCTCACTAACGTGCACATGTTCACGTGCCGAATGTTCTTGAGTGTACACATAGTAAGGATTTGCAACGTTTGGACTCGGCCAAAACAGTGGCCAACTCCTGCGGGCTATGTCATAGTAAAACTATTCTTCGAACACAAAATAATATGCGGGGGAATGACAGCCTAAGAATGATGGCTTGTGCCGAATCACTGTAGGCAATGCTTAATTTAGGACTGTTTTTCATATGCTTTGTCCATCGTGTAATGATCAAATTTATCCACTGACTCAAAACTTTGTTTGCCCGCACTGTTTTGTCAAATTGAAGGTGTATGCACTAAAGCGCTTAACTGTTTTTTTGTTGCCAGACAATCAGTTGGCTGGCATCTACAACAGCAGCTCTGGACGCACCGTTTCCTTTATGGGGTTTGTTTCTAATCCACCCATAGAGAAAAAAACACGCGACCGACAACAGGCGATCGCCAGTTTACGGATGCAACGGTGTCTCACACAGATGAGTGAGACATTGAAGGTTTTGGAACTAGAACGCCAAACCTTACTCGATTCCGAAATCGTCGTCGAGCGAATTTTGACTCGTGCCGTTGGCAATAAATTTCAATCGAGTCTTTGCCGATCGCAAATTGCGTTAGCCTACACCCTCCTCGACAAGCTTGAGCAGGCCTACACAAAGCTTAGAGACGACCTCGAAGCGGCGGTATCAAAACCGCCTCAGGACAGTATTGGCTTTCGGCAACAAATCCAGCAACAGATTCAGATTGTCCGTCAGTTAGAATCTCAAAAGAATTCTGCCCTGCGAGGACTAGAATAGAGACGCTCTCGCCATCGTTAGTCCTACCGTGAGACAGAATATTCAGCGACAGCTCTCCTTCTAGCCTCTTGTTTTGCTTGGCGACTTGGCTGCCTTTTATATGTAGCGCAGCCTTGCTAGGCATTCTCAAGTAGGGGCTAGCAGCAACATTTCCACATCAATATTTAGCTTAGAGAAAACCAAGAAGCTAAATCAGTAGAAATACTTAGTCCTTTTTAAAAGTCTGTAATCAACGTTACCAAGGTTGCTCTATATTAAATAAACTTATAAAACTGCAAACGATATTCGATATCTTGCTTATTGAGTTTGGTACCCTTCTGTATTACATTCAACAATAAGCATAGACAAAGCCACTATTTTTCTTAAGCTTCATCCAAGACTAAGACTACAGCGGTAGAAACCCTGTTTTCAGGGTTGCGTGCGCTTTGCCTCAATGAACGAGCAACGAAAGACTGCTACGCCTAACGTCTTTAGGCTGTGGCCTTCCCTTGCCTTTGGAGTGCCTATCCAGCTCGAATTCTTAACAGGAAGAGATAAATGTCCTATTCGCAAACGCAAACTCAATCGAAGTCTGGCTACAAGGCCGGCGTACAAGATTATCGGCTGACCTACTACACCCCAGACTACACTCCTAAAGATACGGATATCCTTGCTGCTTTCCGTGTTACTGCACAGCCTGGTGTTCCTTTTGAAGAAGCAGGTGCAGCAGTTGCAGCTGAATCTTCTACCGGAACCTGGACCACTGTATGGACCGATTTGTTGACCGACCTTGATCGCTACAAAGGTCGTTGCTACGATATCGAGCCCGTACCTGGTGAAACCGATCAGTTCATTGCTTACATTGCTTACCCCCTCGACCTGTTCGAAGAAGGATCTGTAACCAACCTACTTACCTCATTGGTCGGTAACGTGTTCGGGTTCAAAGCACTCAAAGCACTGCGTTTAGAAGATATCCGCATCCCGGTTGCTTACCTGAAGACCTTCCAAGGTCCTCCCCACGGTATTCAAGTTGAGCGCGACAAGTTGAACAAGTATGGTCGTCCTCTGTTGGGCTGCACCATCAAACCCAAATTGGGTCTGTCTGCAAAGAACTACGGTCGCGCTGTTTACGAATGTCTGCGCGGTGGTTTGGACTTCACCAAAGACGACGAAAACATCAACTCTCAGCCGTTCCAACGTTGGCGCGATCGCTTCCTGTTTGTTGCTGATGCCATTCATAAAGCACAAGCTCAAACCGGCGAAGTCAAGGGTCACTACCTCAACGTAACCGCTGCTACCTGCGAAGAAATGCTGAAGCGTGCTGAGTTCGCTAAAGAACTCGAAATGCCGATCATCATGCACGACTTCTTGACCGGTGGTTTCACAGCTAACACCAGCTTGGCTCATTGGTGCCGCGACAACGGTCTGCTGCTCCACATCCACCGTGCAATGCACGCTGTTATCGACCGTCAAAAGAACCACGGTATTCACTTCCGTGTATTGGCTAAGTGCTTACGGATGTCCGGTGGTGACCACATCCACACCGGTACCGTCGTTGGTAAGTTGGAAGGCGACAAGGCTGTTACCCTCGGTTTCATCGATCTGTTGCGCGAAAACTACATCGAACAAGATCGCTCTCGCGGTGTTTACTTCACCCAAGATTGGGCTTCTATGCCTGGTGTAATGGCAGTAGCTTCCGGTGGTATTCACGTATGGCACATGCCTGCTCTCGTTGACATCTTCGGCGATGAGTCTGTACTGCAATTCGGTGGTGGTACCTTAGGTCACCCCTGGGGTAACGCTCCTGGTGCAA
The DNA here is from genome assembly GCA_036704065.1 of Stenomitos sp. GTDB lineage: Bacteria > Cyanobacteriota > Cyanobacteriia > Thermosynechococcales > Thermosynechococcaceae > JAAURS01. Next base: position 1,337 of record DATNQK010000840.1, on the reverse strand, counting down.
CTGCAAACCGTGTTGCTCTAGAAGCTTGTGTTCAAGCTCGTAACGAAGGTCGCGACCTGATGCGTGAAGGCGGAGACATCATCCGTGAAGCATGCAAGTGGAGCCCTGAGCTAGCTGCGGCTTGTGAACTGTGGAAAGAAATTAAGTTCGAATTCGAAGCTGTAGACACCATCTAAGCTGGCGTCTGGGACGCTTCCTGTATAGGCAGGATGAAGGATCGCCAAAGAATAGACTACTATCTCTTCTATAACTGTTGATCCTTCATCTATGGCCTATGGATCTGAAGCAAATTGCCAAGGATACGACTAAAACGCTCATTAGCTATTTGACCTATCGGGCGGTGAAGGTTGTCTACGAACAGTTAGACGAAACTGATCCAAAGCGAGCTTACTGGTTACATCAGTTTGCCTCTCGCGAAAGCATCAAAGATGGCGAGGCATTTTTGCAGGCGCTCTTTAAAGAGCGACAAGAATTAGCCTTCCGTATTTTGACAGTCCGAGAATCCTTGGCTGAAGAGATTGCCGACTTCTTACCGGAAATGCTGCGCACAACAATGCAGCAGTTTAATACCGAGCAACGAAGGCAGCAACTCGAAAAGATGACACAAGTTGAGGTTGGTAGCGATTTGGTTCATCCCGAGCAGGAAACAGAGTCTCAAGCGGACGAATCTTAATCTGGCTCAATGTATTTTGAACCCTGATCCATTTGACATTTACTGAGGAATTCAATGAAAACTCTACCCATTGAGCAACGTTACGAAACTTTTTCATACTTGCCTCCGCTCAGCGATCAGCAAATTATTCGCCAAATCCAGTACACCTTAGATCAAGGCTACTATCCTTGTATCGAGTTCACCGCAGATCCTCGTCCTGAAGAATTCTACTGGACCATGTGGAAGCTGCCTTTGTTCGATTGCCGCTCTCCCCAAGAAGTGCTGCGCGAAGTACAAGAGTGCAAATCTGAATATCCTACGTCCTATATTCGGATTGTGGCGTTCGACAACGTTAAGCAATGCCAGGTTATGAGCTTTATCGTTCAAAAGCCCGGTCAATCTGGCGGCTACCGCTACTAATCTCACCGATGTTTTTAGTACGGTTCGATTGAATTGCCGATTTCGATTAGGTTTAGAGAGGTGGATTCTGTCCACCTCTTTCTTTATGTTCTGTGATAGAAGTGCACGAAGCCAATGGCGAATCTTGAACGACTCACGATGATGGCAGAGGATGAGCTGACGCAGTATAGTACTCAAGCTCGCAAGTTAGAAAAGCTCCGCCAAAAGATTTCGCTGTCTGTCTCGCCTGTGGAGCAACGCCAAATCCGTGAGGCGGTTGCGAGCG
>DATNQK010000839.1:0-4789 GCA_036704065.1 Stenomitos sp. | reverse complement strand
TTGGCCATTGACAATGTCTCGAAGAAATGGACGATGCCGATCCGTGATTGGAAAGCAGCCTTAAATCGGTTTGCGATTGAATTTGAGGACAGGTTTCCCGCGTAACTGCTTATCCCATGACACAAAATACTTTACAAACTCATGATTCCGAGTTCCATCCTCCATTCAGACCTGTGAGGTCAAGACTTTTTGGTCGTTGCTGACAAATTCAATGTTGCCTTTGTAAGGCACGGTTGCACTATTGCCTGCAGATTCATTATCAGCACGGCTAACTCGTTCTAGTGCTTCTCTCTCTTCAGGCGTTATAACCCCCAAGGGATGTTTCTGCCGACAAGTTATAGGATTAACACATTGACGACGACACTCCTGTCTTGCCAAATTTACGAAAGAACGCGTATATCTATGCCAAATGACCCACTAGATTTCCAGTGATCCTACGTCTCACTTGGCAGTTAAGCAGTTCAATGACTGTGATTACCAGACGTGCTGTTCCCACTCTGACCACTGAGTCTTAATATTCTCTAGCAACCACCCACCAACAGTGACTGAAGCTTCGTGGGAAGCATAGACAATCCAGTCTAAACAGTCCGATGTCCAATAGCCCTCGTAGCCATTGTATATAGGGTCAAATAGTAACACATCCTGATAATATTCAACTCCATATTCACGCAGCTCCCAAACTCGTGTAATGCCGCGAGAGGATAACATTTCTATCAGGTTAAAGGATGAGAAAAATGCCTCAAATGCATCTACGTTAAAGGCAGTAACATTTGATAATTCACACTTAATTAAGGGGTGCCAATACCAGCCATTAATATGCCATCGAGCACGGAGCTTCTGCCACATGGTGCTAGACTCAGCTGGAGATAAAACTCGCTGGTAAGGTAACGGCTGAATAAATTTCAGTTGTGAGTCTGAAAGTTCTTTAATGTAAGTGCAAAATGCTTCTCGTTCTTTTGCAATTGCATCCTCGGTATTAATCCCAAATATTGACTGAACAACCTGGCGTACTGAGGTTTGGCCCATATTTGGACGTTGTGGGAATTCCTGAGCCACTCTACCAATATGTACGATCAGTTCGCGAGTATTTTCAATATCGACTAGCTTTTCGGGGTCAAGTTTCTCTAGTTCGGTGCAGATCATCATAAGCACCTTGGAGCAGGCGTAGTTATCTAAGAGCGTCTGTCTATAACTGCTCGGATCGCAAGGTTTAGTTTCCTGTAGCTCAGTCGCAATTTGGTACCAATAGTTAGATTTCGATTGGCAGTAACGACGAGCTGCTGTATGAAGTGCTTGGGCAGAGGACTTAAAGCTCATAACAAAACATTCCTTACAACGCTACCCGGTCAGACCTAACACTTAGGACTCGGACAAATCATCATTTCTCTAACACAAGCTTGACAGTTCCTACAGCGATCATTTGGGGTAAAGGATTCGAGTTTACTAGCTCAGATATTGGTCGTCGTCTTGCAGAAATGAATCCACAAGCTATTCGCATCTTTTATCATCTCGATGATGTGGGATTTACGCCTCAATTGGAGTTGCCTGGGGTGATGATCGGCTTAATTCGCAAGTTTTTGCCGTTACTTGAGAGTTCTATTGCGGAGCGATCTGTAGGTGCATACGGGTTATCAGCTTAGAAGTTGGAGAAAATTGCCTTACTGCCTCACGTCGATACGAGAAACCAGACACGGAGCAACATGACAGCAATGATACAACTCAAAAAGGGCGATTACGTCGAATGAGATTCATCGGGTGGAACCTCGCGTGGTGTCATTAAGCAGGTGATCACCGAGCCAACTGATTTCAAGAATCATCACTTTGCAGCGTCTAAAGAGAAGCCTGAGTATTTAGTTGAAAGTGAAAAGAGCGGCAAGGAAGCAATCCATAAACCGGAAGCCTTGAGAAAAATTACAGAGAATTAGGTATGGCTATACTGCATACTTGGTACTATTTGCCTGAAAACAATCCTTGGCTTACTAATAACAATAATTGAATTTATATTCATCCCTTTAGAACATAACTATTTTGAGAATAATTAGAAAACGGGAATGAATTGTGGCGCTATGGCACTAACCAGTAGACTATACGTACAGTATTATAAGTTCCATAAGCTTTTAACGTAGGAAGTATATCCTCCCTAAATCTTTCTATTTGTCCATAATCATCCGTATAAGTTTGAAGCCAAGAAACCATTTTATACTGATGTTGTGACTTACTCTTCCTCCTCAGCGGATAGTAATAAAAAGCTTCGATAGGGCATTGATGCGGATAAGGTTTAAGTTCATCACCAAATAGATCTGCATACTCAGCTTCTATGGTGCCCTTGCATACCTTTGTTTTATTGATCCAATCGTAAGCCATCAGTTCATCAAGCAGAAGCCAACTGCTCACAGATTGCTTTACTTGATTCAGCACGTTATCATCCTCATCTTGTAGGGAGGGATACGCGTATGAAGCCCTCAATACTTCATTGGAAATATCTTGAGGTGCTCCTCTTTTTCCTGCTTTAAAGGCCTCAGCCTCGGGGTGGATATCTCCCAGAATCTCATATAAACCTCGATTTTTCTCTCCAAAAATCGAGATTGATTCAATCCAAGAATTTAGAACGATTCCACCCATTGAAAAAGTCTCAACGCGTGTTGATACAGCATTCCAGCAATTATCTTCAAACTTTTCAGCATGTATTTTCAGCTCGATACTCATTCGTTTTCCGGGAACTAAGATAGAAATATACAGCGCCTCTCACCTGGGAAATGTACAGAGTTGTAGTCGTTATACCCCCATAATCGTTGTAATTAGCCAGAGAATAAGCAGGTGGCAAAGCAATCTCTAGAAATAAAAAGGTTGACTAATCATAGAGAGAAGGTTCCAAATCTGCCACCATCACAAACAATGCCAATACCTTTGACCCATCGGCAGCGTCGCCCATTGCTATTTTTAGCAATGCCTTGGGCTTTATCTTTAGCCTGAAAAGTTTCTTCTGCTTGCATTTCTAGATGATTGTTGTGAGCGCTAGACACATGAACAGCTTGTTGTTGAGAAGCTGAGTAACCAACTTGTGCCGTAAGTGATGTGAAAACAAAGACGGCACTATTGATAGCAAAAGTAAAAGTCTTCATGAGTATTATCCTTGAGCCGTAGAAGTATGAAACCAATCATGTTCTACCGACGTTGATAAATCAGTGATCCATGCATACGTCTAGAGTGACCTCAGCTATGGCAATAAGTGCTATCACTATCAAATATGTCACCCATATCTGTAACTAGCGAAACTCTAGTGAACAAGCACCATAGTATGATGGCTTAAGAACTCTCGTTCAAGTTGAAACCATAAGCTGGCCACAGACAAAGGTTAAATGCTTGTTCGGCAATGGTCTCGCTATTTCGTAATTTTCGGACTTCCAAAATAGATATTCCAGGTATGCCTAAGACTGCTTCTGCTAAATGCCGTTCATGCGCGAAGCTTTCTAGCGAAGAAGCAATAGCTAAGCATGGCCCATCTGGTTCAGGGTGTTGGGAGGGTGAGAAGTGCCACAAGCGTCGGACGTACTATCGAAATCGCGATCGCTACAACAAAGTTAAACGGCAGCAGTACCGTGGCGTCTCAGGGTCAGTTGAACCGGATGATGGCAATCGGACGGCTATTGTTACTGTGGTGCCTCCGGTGGCTCCTGCTGCAATCTTGCATTTGTATCGAGAACGGGTGAATAATCCACTCCATGCCATTGGTGCAGAACTCTGGCTGGGGCAGACCAAAGTTGCTGAGATTGAACCTGTTCATACGATGGGGTTGATGCCTGCTCAGGTGAAGGCATTTCTCAAGGAAATTTTGATGGCGTTCTCTCAGCAAGCAGGCACTGCTTTGGTTCACTTTGAGGTGCAACAAGAGCGATCGCATGAGTGCTGTCCCATTCGCCCTTGTCCGTTGCATCAATAAGGGAGCCACGGATGACCATCGTTCAACTTCAGCTTGACCTCTGGCAGCAGCTCCAACAAGCGCAGGCCGCACCACAGATGACGGACTAGTCACAGCTTTGCCTCGCTTTTGATGAGGCGATCGCGCATACGCCTGTATCTCTTCAGCTTGCGACAGCCGCAGATGCGATTGAGCAGATGGCGATCGTTTTGGAAGCGAGGGCGCTCATGCTGGTGCAGCAGTGGCAGCGCCGGCCGAGTGACGGGCCTGTGCTGGATGAGGATTTGTTCAGTGAGTTCGTTCGGCAATCATTTCACCTGGATCTCAGTGATTTAGTGGCGGTGCCGGAGCTTTATCTTCGATCTGTTTCCGAAAAGTCACAGGAAGGGGTTGAATCAGCCGTTGAATATCGAGAAAAAGCAGACGTACTTGCGGAACTAGAGTCTCTGGTGGAACTCGATGCATCAGATGAGTTTGAGTGTTTGAGCTATGACGAGGATGTTATGGCTTGGGCTGAGGTAGTGCGCAGTTGGCTGACGCGACAGGGGGTGGAGTCGGCTGCGATCGCTCAGCTTCAGGAGGGTACGGGGCTATCTCTGGTCAGGCTTTGGTTAGCGGGGCTGCTCGGTGGGTTTTGGCTGGAGCAAAGAGGCGAGTTTTATGAGGGTGCGGGGATGGTGATTTCCACCGAAACTTCGGCGAAAAGAGGGTCAAAAAGTTGAGAAGAGATACTAGGGCGTGTTTTAAAACCTAGAACTAACTCATCAGAGCCAAAGGAGGATACTAGCAATGGTGAGCATAGCAAGATAGTTCTTTGCCCGTTTCTCATAACGCGTGGCAATGCGTCTACACTGCTTCAAGCGATTGAGC
>DATNQK010000838.1:0-6445 GCA_036704065.1 Stenomitos sp. | reverse complement strand
TTTTGCGTTGCAACGCAAACGACAGGTTGGCGGTTAACCCATCCGGTTGTGAGATAGTTCAACGTTCCATTCTCGTAATACTTCTGAAACTTGGCGGATACAAGGTTGCAACGATGCTGAGGTGTAAAGCCTGCGCTGCCGAAGTAACCCGAAGACCATCGCACCACAGGAACAGAACCGCGTGGGGTCAATGCGATAGTTGCAGGATAGCCTTGGCTTGTACCGCACACAAACTTAGCCTTCTGGTTGACCTCTGCGGCTTGGACGGGTGCGATCGCCCCCAGCACTCCCATACTTGCCAATATTGACAGGGTATATACAGACACAACAGGTAGCGCTTTCATGGTTGACCTCTTTTGGGCAGCAAGACTCATACTGAATGGTTGAAACAACAATCTTAAAAGGAAGGTGGGCTTGGTTTATACCTATAGAATTTCATGAAATTCAGATTGAATGTGTGACGCAGATCAATCTCCATCCATAAGTTGCCTCATGGCACAAGCTTACACTGAGTCCCCAAAAATCAAAACTGAGGTTGAAAAACTCAACCTCAGTCTTAAGCGTTTCCTACATGCGTTCAAAAGACGGCTATTTGATGAAGAATGCTCATTTTGAGCCGGTTCAAAGCTTAGAATACGAGTGAACCGTTGCAGACTTCTCCGGTAGATAAGTTCTTAGCGCGAGCCGTGATTGAATCGTCTCCAGGCGCGTTAGAAATGACTTTACGGATGGTGTAAGAACCGCTAGCACCTTGCGTGATTCTATTGCCACGGAAAACAATCACACCGTTACGGCGGATAACGTTGCTCCAGGTTTGACCTACTTTACCCTGGTCTACTTCAAATTCAATCTCAATTTTTCCATTTTCAGGGCTGGCTTTGAGTTTCCAGGTGCTACTTACTGAGCAAGTGCCTGTGGTGATCACGTCGCCATCTTTGGCTTGAGATAAGGTGGGGACTGTTGCGAGGAGCGCAATACTGGACAACCCACTCAATACTAAACTTGTGCCACGTAAGAACCGTTTGTTTTGTGTCTTCATAATGATTTGCCTGACTACCAAGATTGAGGTATGACTTCGTTGTTTGCAATAAGTCTTGAACCATAAAAGCGGCTTGAGGCCCTTGTTGGCCGTTTCAAGGCGTATGGTTGAAATTGACTTACCTTTAATACGGGCCAGACAAAAAATCGGATCATCTTTTTTTCTACGGAAGATGTTAAGTTGCGCAAAAGTGCCTGGGAGACACAGGACAACAACATCACAAGAGTTTAAGCTTGATACCCTTGTCTATTTTTTCGTTGCTTGAGTATTGGCCGCCATAGCCCAATCCACATCCTTCGTCGTAATGCCGCCTGCATCGTGGGTTGTGAGATCGACCGTAACTTTGTTGTAGACATTGAACCACTCGGGGTGATGTCCCATGCTTTCTGAGACCAGTGCCATACTGGCCATAAAGCCAAAGGCTGACACAAAGTCCGTGAACTGAAACTGTTTGTGCAGTTTTTCGCCTTGGATAGACCATCCTTCTAGGGTTTTGAGACGGTTGTTGAGGTCTTCAGGGGCGAGGACAGGGGAGGCCATTTTCAATCCATCCTTTGAGTATTGCTGCAAGTGTGATTTTCTCAGCCTAGCGGAGTACCACTAGCGATCGCCAGGATCTTGGGCTGGGGGGTACTCCATGATGATCTGTCAGGGTTGCGCCAAGGGCTTTACCATCTCGCTGTATCCTGAAAAGAGGCTTTACAGAGATTGCGCCGCCATCATAGGCAACATTTGGCAAAAAGGAAAGACTGTGAAAATCGGGAGCAATGAACATAAACGTCTATTCTGTCGCGCCCTTGCGGACAGTCACCTCCCTTACACGGCGGAGGAGATAACCTGGCCAGTTTTGGAACATGCTGTCCTAGCAAAGATTCAGGATGCTGCCTTCTGGACACGAGTTTCATCCTCTCAATCTGAGATAGGACTTATTGCTAGTGCCTATGCACAAACCCTACAAGATCCACTGCTCAGGGAGAATATGGCACTGTATGGCAAAGAGCACCAGCGTCTAGCGGCTGTTGTTGGGACATTGGTAGAAACCTATGGGTTCAATTGTCCAGGTCAGAAGGCTGCTTCACTTCCCACGAATTTGGAACAGGCATTGATTGAAGCTGGTTACAGTGATTGTATCGACGTCTTTTTAGGGTTTGGCTTATGGGAATTGGCCAAGCAGGCACAGCTGTTGCCCCATGAACTAGAACAGCAATTTGAGACTTATCTCGCTGAAAAATCTCGCCATCTTGTATTTTTCGTCAATTGGTTGGCTTTCCGTAATGTCAAAACCCGAAAATATGCCGAGGGTTTTCGGGGTGTCCAGGCGGTGTGGCAACGTCGTGGTGCCTTGTTGGACTGGATGAAGGTGTTCGGCGAAAAAGAAGATTCAGATGCTTTGCCGACGCGCCGCTGGCTGGAGGAATGGACGTCTGAGGCGTTCTTGACGGCTTGCTTAAGTGCCCATCGTCAATTTATGCAGCCATTCTCTACCAATCTATTGAAGCCGCAGGTGGCACCCATCCTAGCGGCACTGGTGCGGGAAAGCTTGCGGGTATGGCCCAAGCGTCAGGCTCAGCCAACGATCGATTCTTTGAAACTGTAAGGCGATAACGCTAGAGCACTATTGAGCGGAGCACTCGTTTCAATCATGGAAAGCAATACGTCTTTGGATTGGATTTTGGGCGGCATCGCCCTCGCTATCTTATTAGGAGGGTTGGTGATGCTCTTTAGTGGTGTCCAAGATATGGGCAATAAACGCTAGACTCCGCTGCAAAGCATGCGATAACGATTTCCTTTGACGATCATTGAGATCATCTACTGATCCTTCTGATTCGTCAAAGGAGATTAAACGGAGGTTAGTAGGACGATTGGTTGCCGAAGCGATAGAACGCTGTGTTGGAAGCATCTGTGCGATCGCCCATTGCTGTTGCCTTGAGTTCTTCATCCAAGAACTGGCGATACAAGGTTTCTAGGTGAGGGGTCATGTCATTGGTTTCTATCCCGTATCCTAAGCTAGTCCAAGTGCTGGACAGGCGAGCAAGGACTTCAGGTAATTGGCCATCTTTCAGTAGGGTGCGGATATCGATGCCCCAGGCGTCTGGATCTGCGAGCCAGTTATAAACGACCTCATCTTGGCTTTTGGCATCAAAGGGATAGTGTTGCCAAAAAAGCCACCCTTCTGGATGGGGGTGGTAGAGTTTTGCTTTTTCTTCCCAGGTTGACGTAATAAATTGATAACGCCCTGCTGCGGTGGAGCAATCGCCGCTATTGGGACCCGTGGTGATGGTAATGCACTGGTCAGGATGTGTGGCGGTGTCTGTAAAGTAAGATCCGCCGTAGAGCAATTTATACGGGTTTGGGTCGTTAGACTCGCTGGCTGAGATGGTACGCATTAAGGCGCGTAGGTAGGGATCACCTTGAGCCATGACTAAGGGGGGATAAGGGGAGCGAGACGGCGCGATCGCCTCTTGAAAGGAGGGCAACAATTGCGGTCGAAGTAGGAGTACCGACATTAGTGCGCCCACAAGCAGAAACTGGTTCTGTCGGCTGAGGCGCTGAAATTGATGAAGACAGAACTGGGCTAAGTTCTGGCTCTGGTTGAGCACCCGTTGGCTCAATGGCAGGACTTGAGTTTGGAGGAGGGTTTGGAGCTTACGATGGGCTTGGGAGCGCTCAGGCGATGGCGAGGCTGATTTGGATTGCGTTGTCATAAATGCAAGGGATTCCCTACGGGGCAACGGTAGCAAACAGGTCAGCAAAAGAGCGCTGAGTTCCTGCAGGACGAGCAACAATTTCAATGATAGTGTTGCGGGCATGGGGGTCGAATAAGGCTTCGACGCAGACTTGAGCGACTTGGGTTCGTGGAATACTGCCCTCAAACAACGTATCGGCTTTGGCCATTTCGATAGGGAATTGATCTTCTGTATTTTTCAGACCACCGGGGCGGACAATCGTGTAAGTTAGACCGCTGTTCTGGAGATACTGTTCCGCTTGGCGTTTCCACACCAAGATGAGCCAGAACAGGTTGAGGGGATGGAAGAGTTTGGAGGTACACAGCGACGACACCAGTACCATATGCTGGATGCCTGCTTGGGTTGCAGCATCAACAAGATGTTTGTTACCCACATAATCAACTTGATACGGTCCTAAGGGATTGAGACTCGGGGCTGCACCTGTTGCGCACAGCACCACCGTACAGTCTGCGATCGCCTCAGCTAAGGTTTTAGGCTGTAAAACATCTGCAACGACGAGTTCGGCGGCGGCAGGTAAAATCGCTTGGGCACGGGCACGGTCGCGAACTATTGCGCGCACAGGAATGTCTCGGGCAACGAGCTGTTCTACGATGTGCCGTCCTGTTGCGCCTGTTGCCCCGATAACGGCTGCTTTCATGGTAAAAAACCTAATTTAAGAAATTTTCTCAGGATTTTAGAGAAGGAAAGAAACATTTCAATTTTTGTACATATGATAAACAATTTAGAGGGGGTCGCGTAAATTGAGCCTAGTTAGCGTAGTGTTGGGGTTGGTTGCCATCTCGAAGGCAACGGTTTCTGATATACCCTTCATGATTCGTTGGCATACCGTAAGGGCTTGATGCGCATTGTTTAACAGAGTATTCTGCTGCTGGGACAAAGTCAGCCTAGCAATAGACGCTTGGCAATAGGGCTACAGTCTGCTTAGAAGGGCTGCTACGCCTGGTTTAACCTCTTCAGGCAGGGATGGTGGTGGTTGCTGTAACTGCGGTTGAGGCATGAAAGGGGGATCATTTCTGCATTGGAACGTCAGCGCTAGCGACTGACGAATTGTGTGACAGCCTTTAGGGTAGGTGCTGTGTCTGTTCCTTTTTTTGAGTTTTTCCCAGATGTATGGGTTTATTTAACGGCAGAAGGTCGTGTTTTAGACTATCGCGCACAGCCTACGTCGGAGTTTTATCTGGCTCCTGAACTCTGGCAGAACAAAACGATTCAAACGCTTCTGCCGCTTAAGGTTGGAGACATGTTCGACGATACCTTACAGCAGGTGTTACGGACAGGACATCCGGCTAGCTTGGAATACACGTTGGCGTCAGCCCAATCCAATGCTTACTATGAAGTGCGTGTGTTGCCAGCACTTCCTGATCGGGCGATCGCTATTCTCCGGAATATCAGTGATCTCAAGCGTGCTGAAGAGGGGTTGCGCCACAATGCGTTTCATGATTCCTTAACGGGGTTGCCAAACCGTAGTTTGTTTAGTGACCGTCTAGAAATGGCACTCCGCCGATTTAAGCGCCATCCTAAGTTTTACTTTGCGGTCTTTTTTGTCGATTTGGATGGGTTTAAGCAGGTTAACGATCAACTCGGTCATGGGGTTGGAGATCAGCTTTTGGGGGCGATCGCAGAGTTGTTGCGTGGATGCGTGCGTGCCAATGATACGGTGGCCCGTTTAGGGGGGGACGAATTTACGGTCTTGCTGGACAGTATTACCGACATTGCAGAAGTGCGACACGTGGCAGAACGGATCCTAGCTAAGTTTACGGCTCCGTTTCTGCTGTCGGGTCATTCGATTTGCTGCGGTGCCAGCATTGGTATTGTTCTCAGCGCGTTTCGCTACCAGAAGGCGGCGGAGTTACTGCATGATGCGGATATTGCGCTGTATCAGGCCAAGCGCAATGGGAAAGGCCAGTATGCTTTTTTTGAATTCAAGGCGTCTGGTTCATCTCGCCCTCAACCCTAAAGCACTGCCCCTATTGAGCAGCTTCGATTTGCCGATTGGCATCTGTTTGGGCTCGCTCTAAGGCAAGATCGAGGGGCTGCTCTCCCAACAGGGCACTTAAGAATTGGTTGTTGAAGCTCGTCATGATGGGGGTCGGATAGCGGCCCAGTTGCCACGGGGTGGCATAGGCAACACCCGCGATGAGAGGCGATCGCAAGGCATCGCGTTCGTAGTTTAGGCGACGGGCAACGGAGCGACGCGTGGGTAGGGCAAATCCACTGCTGGTCCAGCGATACATCCCTGTTTTTCCGGTGAGGTAGGCGATCAGTTGCCAGGTCTCTGGTTTGTGACGGGATGCTCGATTCATGGCGTAAGCCACGGTAAATGCCATCGTTCCCGCACGACCGTTGAGTGTGGGGACTGTAGCGGTGCCAAACTTTAGGGCAGGAAATGTCTCTTGGAGATAGGGGATGGCCCAATTGCCTTCAATCACCATGGCTGTTTTTTGTTGTCCCAGCATGTCGCTGCCAGAACTACTGCCCACATCGGCTGGCAGCACTGCTGTGCGCGATCGCCGATAGAGATCGACCCAAGCTTGTAGACCCCGTTGGGCTGATTGAGAGGCAAAGGCGGCACGCCCTCGCTCATCAATTGCTTGTCCGCCATACGCTTGCAGCCCGTACACCAGCCTTGCCAGGTCGGGGGTAAAGCCGAAGCCGTACT
>DATNQK010000837.1:0-5545 GCA_036704065.1 Stenomitos sp. | reverse complement strand
CTCTACCCATGATGGGTTATCTCCTGGAAGCCCTGCCTTATAAGCGTTTAAGCTATTTCAGCAAGAACGAATCGCACAATGCCGCCATTCTCATGACTTACTCCGGGGTTGTTGCGGGTTGCTTCCATGCGGTAGTGGTCGCAGACTGTGGCATACATTTGGGTCAGTTTGGGGTTACGACCGCCTGTATTGCGGTACGCCGCACTCAGGCTATCGGTGCGATGTTGTTGGGGTGCTCCGCCACTGGCATGGAGGGCATTTTGCAGCCCTTGGGACAGACCGATAAAGCTTTCTCCCCCTTGAATCACCTGCACATATTGCCATCCGCTGAAGCTCAAGCGGTAGTGGTACAGGATATGCGAAAGCGGTTTGCCGCCAATGGTAATGCTCACCCCTTTAAGATGGGTGAAGTCGGACTGTCCTACCTGGCCAGGTTCGTGGTGGATTTTGAACATCACCTCTTTGGGTTTGCCATAGGTAGCTTTCCACTTGGAAACCCGGCGCTGAACGGTTCGCAGTTTGTCGTCGTACTGATGTGGGTATCGCTCTTGTAAGACTTCAAATAAGGTCAACGCTTCTAATCGCGGTTCTTTTTCCAGCATCGGCAGCAGTTCTGTTTCCCACAGTCCATCAAGGGGATCTAAGCGGGTTTTCCAGTCTCTGGGACGACCTCGATTGGGTCGATGGGTGCCGCTGGCAATGCGACTGGCCGTGCGCTTTGAGATGCCTGCTTTGGCCGCTGCAGTCTCTTGCGACAGACCGTTTTGCTTGGCTTTCATATACAGTTCGACTTGTTTAGGGTAAATTGCAGCAGGCACTGGGAGTCTCTATTGGGATGAGAATTAACTCCTAGTGTCTTTCTTTACTGGCACTAGCAATCACCGCCTATCGCTGGTGTGAAATAAAGGCAGTGACCTCTTCATTCCACTGATGGTTCGTAGCCAGACTATGTGATTGTCAGTGCTGCCTACGTAATTGTCGCTGCACTAACTTCTCCTTTTGCAGTTTCAACGCCTGTTTCAATAATCCATCGAGTTCTTGCTACGCTTACCATCTTCTCCAAAGTCGTGGGTGCAGGCGAAAAGATGACATAATTGACCATCGCTCGATATCGTCAGTTGAAATTGAGTTCGCTGCTGTTTTGAGAATAAATTGATATGAAAGCACAACTCAAAATGCTTGTATTCGTTGTGCTTTGTCTATTCTAGCTAATCTATAACTGTAGTATTAGAATCGTTTCCAAGGGCACTACCAAGACTACTAGAGTTCAAATCCTATGCTTTATTGTCATTGTATGGATGGCTAAAAGCATAAGTCCTTCTAGGAATGGTTTTAACGAACTGATAGGTGCGATAATATCCCCTCAATGTTTGAGGTTATTAAGTTTTTTAGACCTAATATTGGCTCTGGTTATTTAGATTATTTTTTGTGATGAAAGATAAAAAGATTAGCTTCAATTTAATCTGTCAACTAGGACTTTACCCTTATGATTCAGCTTAATAACAGATAACCCTAAGACCCATGCGTAACCTATCTCACTGCAAACACTCTCGGATCAGTGCAGTTAGCGTAGCACTGGTCCTAATTGCGACGGTGCAACTGCCCAACTTTGCAGGCCTACCTACACCAGTACGTAAGCCTATTCCTGCCCCTACCTTTGATCCCCTCTATCGGCTAGAGCAGCAGGGCCAAGGCGGAAAACCCAAGGTGTACTTTGGTGAGAGAGATGCATGGGTTGCCAAATACCAAGTTGGATCTAGTGGAGGCAGAAAGCTGCTGTGGAAAAAACAATTGGGCACCTCTGGCTTTGACCAGTCTAATGGCATTGCAAGGGATCGCAACGGCAATGTGTTCATTACTGGCGTTACCAATGGAGTCTTAGGAAACACCAGTCAGGGATTTTACGATGCATGGTTGAGCAAGTATAACCCTGACGGCACCTTGGCATGGATTCAGCAACTCGGCACCCCAAAATATGATGAATCTAATGGCGTCGCAACGGATAGTGACGGAAATGTATTTATTACTGGCGTTACTGTAGGCTCACTGGGAGGCACCAGTCAGGGAATCGAGGATGCATGGTTGGCTAAATATAGCGCTAATGGCACCTTGATATGGAAAAGGCAACTCGGCACATCAAGAGATGACTATTCTAGGGGCGTTGCCACAGATCGCAACGGCAATGTGTTCATTAGTGGGACGACCAATGGCACACTGGGGGGTACCCATAAAGGATTCGAGGATGCATGGTTGGCTAAATATGGACCTGATGGCAACTTGAAATGGAAACGGCAACTCGGCACATCAGCCGGTGACGTATCTAGTGCTGTTGCAACAGATAGTAGCGGCAATGTGTTTATTACTGGGTTGACTGGAGGCGATCTAGGGGGTACCAATAAGGGATTTTATGATGCATGGGTCGCCAAGTATGGCCCTAATGGCACTCTGGCGTGGACCAAACTGATAGGCACTTCCGACTTTGATCGTTCCTTTGGTATTGCAACGGATCTCAAGGGCAACGTGTTGATCACTGGGGTGACCAGTGGTTCATTAGGGGGGCCTAATAAGGGAAGCTATGATGCATGGGTAGCTGAATATAACTCTAATGGCATCTTGAAGTGGAAGAGACAACTGGGCACCTCTTCCGGTGAATCTACTAGAGACGTTGCCACGGATCGCAACGGCAATGTGTTCATCACTGGGTTAACCGATGGTTCACTAGGAGGCACCAATAAGGGAGGCGCGGATGCATGGGCTGTTAAGTTGGATCCTCAAGGAAAACAACTTTGGCAGGTTCAGGATGGTACTAAGAAAGATGATATAGCTACAGGCATTGCAGTGGATAGCAGTGTCTATGTGATTATTACCGGATATACTGATGGCAACTTCGCTAGAGATTAAGCTGCACGGCTAGTGCCGTTCGTTGTTTGTCAGCAAAGTATCGTTAAAGCTTTGATATCAGGGAACCAGTTCATCATATTGGTTCCCTGATCATTTGGGTTTGGCACACCCACTTTTTGTATCTTGAAAGAGTAGCAGAACAATCTCCTTGACCCCTTACCTCACTTAACAGAGCCCCATTTTCGCAGCACAGTCACGAGAATCCTTCACACAGGTGTTTCCTGCATGATGCTGGAACGAAAGTCGCTCTCTGTCGCTAGGAAGTCAGCGTTTCTAGGCGCGCTAAAATTTCCTCAATCACAGATGTTGGGGCAGTTTCAACCCGTATGGCTCCCCTAGTTGTGCAATCGATAGACTTGAGTTGATCAACCAGAACAACCCCCACCGTTTTCATTGAAGATTCTAGTTCTACCTCAAAAGGCCATCCTTTCTTGCGGCTCGTAATTGGGCAAACCAAGATGAGCTTTGAAATTCGATTGTATTCTGCTGGAGAAATCACAATCGCAGGGCGATATCCAGCCTGTTCTCCACCTGATTGTGGGTTAAATTGCAACTTAAGAATATCTCCGCGTTGCGGAACCACACCCTCGATTTTTACCAAGCCTCATCTCCTACGGGTTCACCCCAGTCCACTTCATCATGCTGTTGCTCAGGCTTAGCGCTATTGAGTAGTTGTTTGAGGGTGTACTTGGGAGGGGCTGCTGAGAGAACAATCTTGTCGCCGTCAGTCGAGATAGTTACGAGCGACCCTGCTTTAAGACCGATTTGTTGAGCGATTGCATGTGGGAGACGGACGCCGAGGGAGTTACCCCACAAAGCAATTTTTTGCGTTGTCATAGCATCAGCCAGATGTTTATACATTAATTATACTTTAGCTCATTGGTCGCTATGCCCAGGGCAATCATCGTGTTGACTAGGGTTCAAGATTTCTGAACTGCTGTAGTCGTAAGGATTGCCTCAGAGATTAATATTGCTCCATGAATGATATTCAGACGGGCTGATTGGAGGGACATACATCTTCTAAGTATTTGAAGTCAAGGATCTTGGGGCTGATTCTAACTTCAATGACTTGGGTTATTTTGTTCAGTGAACGCTAAAAAATTAGTTTCAAATTAACCTGTTAATCCAAATTCTACCTTCATGAATCAGGTGAATAATTAAACTCAACCTCGAGACCTATGCATAACCTACAGCGTCGCAACCACCGATGGACCAGAGCAGTAGGCACAGCCCTAGCCATATTGGCGGTAGTGCAACTGCCCAACGCAGGCACACCAGTAACTGAAACGATTCTCAAACCTAAAATTGCCCCTCTGCATCGGTTAGACCCGCAAGGTAACCCCCGAAACTCCAAAGTGTACTTTGGTTACTATGATGCCTGGGTCGCCAAATACCAGGTTGGTCCCAATGGCCTGAGAAAGGTGTTGTGGAAGAAACAACTGGGTACCACAGAATCTGACTACTCTGAAGGCGTCGCGACCGATAGCAGTGGCAATGTATTTATCACGGGGAGGACCGCTGGCGCATTAGAGGGCACTAGTAAGGGAGGCGTTGATGCATGGGTAGCTAAATATAGCTCTAATGGCACACTGAAGTAGAAGCGGCAACTGGGCACCTCAACGGATGACGCTTCTTATGGTATTGCAATTGATAGTAATGACAATGTGTTCATCACTGGGTTTACCAGAGGTGAACTGACAGGCAGCAGTCAGGGATTTGAAGACATATGGGTGGCCAAATATAGTCCTGATGGCACACTGAAATGGACCCAGCAACTAGGTACCCCAGACATTGACGTTTCTAATAGCATTGCAATCGATAGCAGTGGCAACGTGTTCATCACCGGGTTTACCAGAGGCGAACTGATAGACTAATAAGGGATTTAGTGATGCATGGGTAGCCAATATAGCCCTAGTGGCATGCTCAAGTGGATCAAGCAGCTAGGGACCTCAGACAATGACTACTCTGAAGGCGTCGCAACCGATAGTAATGGCAATGTGTGTATCACTAGGGTGACCCTTGGTGCACTAGGGGGCACCAGTAAGGGATTTGAGGATGCATGGGTGGCCGAATATAGCCCTAATGGCAGTCTTAAGTGGATTAAGCAACTAGGCACCTCAGGCATTGATTATTCTAATGGCATCGCAACCGATAGCAACGGTAATGTGTTTATCACTGGAAAAACCTTTGGCGCACTAGGGGGCACCAACAAGGGACGCTTTGATGCATGGGCTGCTAAGTTTGATCCCCAAGGCAAACAATTATGGCTGCGTCAGGATGGAACTTTAAGGTACGACGAAGCTCTAGGCATTGCAGTGGATAGCAATGGCGACATGATTACAACTGGATATACAGATGGCAATTTCTCTAGAGATTAAGCAATGCTATAGTTTGTCCTGAGAAAGCTGAGGTTCGAGTTATTGGGCTTTGTTTGACTACTGAGACAGCCCAACACTACTCTGCACTCAAGGCCCAAAAAGACATTCAGAATACGCTAAACACAGAGTTTGTAAAGTATTTTGTGTCATGGGATAAGCAGTTACGCGGGAAACCTGTCCTCAAATTCAATCGCAAACCGATTTAAGGCTGCTTTCCAATCACGGATCGGCATCGTCCATTTCTTCGAGACATTGTCAATGGCCAA
>DATNQK010000836.1:0-3284 GCA_036704065.1 Stenomitos sp. | reverse complement strand
CAGTAACACGAGACTGGCAACCCATTGACAACGACCCTAAAGATGGAGAATACCGCCTCGTTGACTACACCTACGACCCATCTGGGCAAGGACAACTTACCGTAGAAGGTCGTGTTAATCAGGCGGTAGGCTCAAACATTGCGTCCACTCGTTTAACGGTAGGCATTCCGATTGGCGCACCGTCTTCTAAAAGTGGCGTCCCAGCCTTGTGGCTGAGTGAGCCATCCGGCAACACCTTTGGCACTACCTACCAGTTCAAAGGCAACATTGTCATCAACAACTGCACCCTTCCTGCTAGTGACCCCAGCGACACTAATTTAGCCGATCCACAACAGTTTCAAAGAATCGCCATTTTACTCCCATTTCCTAACATCACTTTCCCTATCACTCCAAAATCCATCCCCACCGATCAGCTATGGGATCAAGTGTTGCCATTGGGTCCAGGCGATGCCAGAGATCTAAATACAGGTCGCTATGTGTATGAAGTCAATGATGCAAATGCACTTATACGAAGTACCACGGATCCGCCTTCAAGAATTCAGATTGCGGATGGTGCAGAAGTAGACCTTATCATCAACGGCAACATTGATCTCAGCGGCAATGCCAGCATTAACGAGAAAGGATCACCTAGCCAGCTAAGAATTATCGGCGATACAACCACTAGTGTTCGATTGAATGGGACTGGCTTTGTTAAAGCACTCATTTTTGCCAAAGAAGCAACAGGAAGTATTACAAACGGATATGAGGATCCTGATTCTAAGAGTAAGGAAGGCTATTTTAAGGGTTCACTTTGGCTGAAGAATTGGACAAATACAGGCACTGGCTCTAATCCTGTGCTTGCAGATGCAGTGGGTTCGTTTGAAGACTACGATATAACCGATATAACCCTGCCTGCCTACCCATTGCGCGCCATTTTGGGGGGTGTTGGAACTTGGACGCGACAACAAGTTAGTCCTTAAAGGTGCTACTTGTACAGGTTTGCATCAAAATCTGATTCATTCTCCTACTGAACAAACAACACTTAGTGTTATTTCCCCCTCAAACCCTACTGTGTAAGACTTTATGAATCGCCTTTTCAAACCCCATTGCACCCAAGGATTTACATTTGCCGAGATTCTGGTTGGCATTTTACTCCTTGCCGCTTTTTCCGGTACAGCCATGCAAGCGCTGGTCGCCGCCACAGCATTTAAGGTCAGGGCTGAAGAAACCAGCGAAGCAACGAGTTGGATGCAACAGGATTTGGAATGGATTCGCTATAAAGCCCAAAAACTTGGGTTTAGTTCCTTAATGTGTACGGCAGGCGACCCATCCCAAGGCTATGGCCAAAAACTGAGCGACACCATTAATGGCACTGGCTTAACACAACAGTTGATTGATCATCAAAGCAGCATCGGCCAAAGACCCTATGTGGTTAAACGGGCAACCAGCATTCGTAACCTTGCCCCCTATAACACCTTAGCCATTACCTACACCGTCACTCGTTCCACGGCAACTGGCCCTGCGATCGCCCAACTTTATTCTGAGGTAGTTCCTGATGCATTTATGGCTTGTGCCTCCTAGAGCGTTGAGGCGGCCCCAGGGTGCAACAACCCTGCTGAAGGTTCAAGCCCTATCTCATCATGGCTTTACCCTTATTGAACTGCTAGTCGTGATCCTAATGGTGGGGATCTTGGCAGCGATCGCCGTGCCCAGCTTTCTGTCTGGCATGGAAGGCCGTAAAGTGGATGCTGTTCTGGCGGACATTGAGGGCGCGGTTAGGGAAGCTCAGGCTGAAGCCATCAATAAGAGTCAAGCCTGTGTCTTGAAGCTAGACACTACAATTACCAGCGATCCAACCTTCTGTTTACCCAGTGGGCCACGCGACCTAAGCAAACTAGGCATTCGTGTCTTGGCACGTAATGATTCCGATGTTGCCCTTGGCCTTGCCAATTTGGGAACACCCCCTGAAATTCGTTTTTCCTATAGAGGAACAAGCATCATCAATAATGCTGGCAATACCGGAATGATTGTGGTTTATAACCCTAAAAATCCGAACGCAAAACGTCGATGTTTAGCAGTGGCAAACGGCCTTGGTATTATTCGTACAGGGAACTACTTAGGAACCACACCAGCAAACCCAACCGATGTTGGCAACTGTGCCACATCCTCTTAGGTGTTGGGGGGGTAGAGCGATCGCCCGATGATTTAGTTATAATCTTGTCATTTATCCGCACACATCTTCTTTGGCGGCGAGGGGGGAGGAGTTGGCCACTCAGGTTGCAAAGACTCCTATAGCAAATGACAGTTATTCAGCAACTGCTGGGTTGCCCTAGCATTGCCATGTTCAATCGTCTTACGCAAACCTGCCCGAACGTCTATGTTGAATCTTATTCGATGGCCAAAACAATCCATTGCTAGCGCCAAAAATCAGCAACGAGGATTGACTATTGTTGAACTGCTGGTTGCCTCGGGGTTAACCCTTAGCGTTATTTCTATTGGTGGCTTAACCCTCAACAACATGATTGGCATCGGCAAATCCACCACCTCCCAAAATGAGCGCAGAATGGAACTCAACCGCTCTTTGGACTTCATGGCAAATGAGGTGCGTCAATCCAGTGCCATTCTTGCCGACCCTACGAAAGTCCCTAGCGAGTTTTCTCCCTCAGCCACAGAAGTAGACACCGCTACCGTACAACCTGTCCTCACCCTCAGGGACTCAAATTTACCCAGTTCAGTTGTGTATTACCTCGCTTCTCCGGCAGCTTCCTATAAGACTTGGCGAGGGCCTAAAGTCATTTACCGCTGGGGACCTTCCTTCGATGCCAATGGCAACTATGGCCCAGACAAAACCACCCCTGCCAACTGGACCTATCAGCCCCTCATAGACAACATTGATGATGCGCCCTCAGTCGTATCTTGCAATCGGGCGGGCGAGGTTTGGACCGCAACACCAGCATCACCAACAGGGTTTTACGCCTGTATTGACAAAACAGGAACCATTGCTCAGATCTTTCAAAAAGGGCGCATTCAGAAGGTTTTAGGCGCGGCTGAACCTTATTTGTTACAAACGCAAGCGTTTGCCCATTCTTCCAGTGTGGGGACGTTCCTCAATCCAGGAGACAGCAAACTTATCACCCAAACGCTGCCCCCAGGCATACCACCGAGCAGCGGCTTGAAAAACATGACTTTTCAGGTTTTAGGCAGCGATTTACGCTGTGGTGCAACAAACCCCAAGATGAACGTTGCAGGCAGTCTCAACGTTCGCCGCCCAGATGGAACACGGGATACGCGCACATTTACGTACG
>DATNQK010000835.1:0-3019 GCA_036704065.1 Stenomitos sp. | reverse complement strand
GAAGGTGTTGTTGGACGAGTTCAAGTCTTTGACGAGCCAACTCCCCGTTTGCCATTCCAAAGCAGCGTGGAATCGGGACACCATCGGATGGTCTAAGACAATGTCATTGCGCGGGTCACGGCCAAGGCTGACATAGGTGCGGTTGCGCAGCGAAATCGCTTCGACTTGGGGTGCATCCGTGGGGGGCGTAAAGGCACCATACTGAAGGGTCAGACTGTGGTTGAGCACCAGAACATCGTCCGGTTCTAGCACTTTTTGCGACAAGGACTGACCTTGATCGGTTAAAGGCACTTCTGGTACCAGGTTCAAGACCTGGTAGCTGTTTTTATGCCAGGTAAACTTCAACTGCTGGGGGGCTACCCCAGGCCAGTCTACGCAAATATCACACTTGGGGTCGCTGCCAAGGTAAAGGGTGGGATAGGTCAGGGCAAATTCTTGAACCCAGTCGGGGGTGCTGACTTGCAGGGTATGGCTATGGGTGGGGGCAGCCACTAACGTAACCGGCAAGTTGGAGGTCGGTGATGCCTTGCGATCGCTGGCTGCAGACAAGTCAAATTTCAGTGAGGTCTCGCCCACTTGAATGGCGTCACCACTTTTGAGCGGGTGTGGTGCATCGGAGGCAATAACTTCTCGGTTCAGCCAGATTTCTGCATCAGCGTGACAGCGCTGAATCGCAAAACGATCTTCCGACCAAAGAATGAGCGCGTGCAGTGGCAAAACCTTAGGATGCCGTAGTACCAAAACATTACTGCGACTACGACCGATGGTGAAGCGAGTGCGAGGGGTGACCAAAAAAACGTCTTTGACGTCGTCTGTATTCGATAACAGTTGAAGTCGGGCAAAAACCATCAGTGTAAATTTACGGTATGCTGGACTATCAGAAGGGAATGCTTAGTTTTCAGCGCAACACTCCTCAGCTCTTATTCCCAACAGTATCAGGATCTATGGCCCTTCGGGGTTGGCGATCGCAGAAACTACCGTGAATTTTGCGTCGTCCTGCCTTGCAAAGTAGCACTGCCTCCCGTGTGGGTTGTGCTGTAGTTGAAACTATTTTGCAGCTTTGAAGGTCATACATGCATGTAACGTTCAACTGAAGGTTGCTCCTCTGCATCGTTCAAGGGCTGATCTGTCCACCCTAAGTTTCGGGAAGGACTTCAGCCTATCGCACAGTATTCAACCTGCTATGAAGATAATGTCGGTGATTCATGAGCGCTACCAGGTTCTAAAACAACTGGGGTGCAGCAGTGTAGCGCATACTTACTTGGCAAAAGATCTCCAGTCTGAACAGTTGCGTTTGACTGTCGTCAAGATGTTGCGTCCTTCGCAGTCTGGGCAAGGCTTTGTGTCTTTGGTGAGCCGCTTATTTCATCAAGAAGCGGAACTCCTACACAAGCTTGAACCCTATGGCCCCTTTCCACATCTGTTAGATCGGTTTTGTTCCGAGGGAATTGCGGGGTTTACGCAGGAATTCATTGCTGGGGTTTCGCTACAGACAGAGTTTGACCGAGGGGTTATTTGGTCGGAAACGACGCTGATTGGTTTTTTACAAGAAGCGCTGGCCGTTTTAGCAATGGTGCACGGGGCAGGCATTGTGCACCGCGACTTAAAGCCTATCCATTGGATTCAACGCTATGAAGACTCGGTCGGGACTCAGTCGGGAACACTAGCGCTCATTGATTTTGGGGCAGCACAATTGCAGAGTTTAAGGACTGCAACTGTACCAGAGGATAACCGACCCGATGATTCAGATTTGCTCACAAGCACCCGAATCAGTATTGGTACAACCAGCTACATGGCACCGGAACAATTGCAAGGGTATGTAGACCCCAGCAGCGATCTGTATGCGTTAGGGTTGATCGCCATTCAAGGCATCACAGGCATAGAGCCCTCGTTGTTGCCCCGCAATGCCCAAGGAGAACTGTCTTGGCAACCTTTAGTTTCCCTCAGCCTTGAGGCAATGGATGTGTTAACGCGCATGGTACGACATGCGCCCCAAAGTCGTTATCGTTCAGCAATCGAGGTGTTGGCCGACCTCGAACAATTGCGATCGCCCCGCTGGACCCAGGGGCTCTCCCACTGGCTCAACCCAACCCGACCCTCAAGGAGGGCAGGCGCACACCGATTTTCTCATGGCGTCTTCCCCAATTCAGCGCCCCGTCTTCAAAACAGCATTAGCATGGGTCAGACCGATCAGGGGTTAAACCCGACCACGGATACCTCCTTAGAAGCTGATCCCATCCCCTCAGCCCGTCCTTCCTCCTTCCCCATCGTGCGCCCACGGGTGTTGTTTAGTGCCTTAGGGAAGGTACCTGATACCTTACTGGCGGATCTTGAAGCTTCGGTCTCAACCCAGGTTTGGATTTCCGATGGATGGGCCTCACCCACACAACGCACAGAAGCCCAACAGTTGAGTTGGGAAACGGCACTGCGCGGAGCCGATGTCTGTGTCATGTGTCTCACACCAGACTCGATTCAGAACCCTGCCCTACTGACCCAGTTACAGGCCCTAACGCGTCCCCAACCCTTGGGAACGGAGAAGGGAGTGCAACTTCTCCCCGTGCGGATTGGCTTGAACATTGACACACCCCTGCCTGAGGCGGTGCGCCATACACTGCGTCAGGTGCGCCAGTATGTGTGGCGATCGCCTGAAGATACGCCGCGCATTGTGGCCGCCATTTATGCCATGATGCCCTCCGCCCTACATAAGACCGTAGAAAGCGGGCGAGCTGCTGCGCTAACCTCTGTGGCTTAGAGCGCTAGCCATCTTCTTCAATCACAGCAGCCCGATCCAGCAACAACAGTTGCCGCAGCTGATCGGTATCAAGGTCGGTGATCCAGTTTTCGCCTGCACCGACCACTTGAGCTGACAGCGCTTTTTTGCTTTCAATCATGTCGTGGATGCGCTCTTCTAAGGTGCCGCTACAAACAAACTTATGCACCTGCACATTTCGGGTTTGGCCGATGCGGAACACGCGGTCCGTGGCCTGGTTTTCCACGGCAGGGTTCCACCAACGGTCAA
>DATNQK010000834.1:0-6532 GCA_036704065.1 Stenomitos sp. | reverse complement strand
AACCTGGCCCACTCCCTTAAACGTATAGTTTTCTTGAGAGTTGATAAAATTAACTTGAAACGTTTCTAAATTCGGATCGTAGTAGAAACCATAGTAATCCTGCCAAGTTGCTGAGCGGAAGTTAGGCCACAGCTCCAAAACAGGAATATCCCCAATAGCATTTTCTTTTTTGAGCGGGTAAGTCTTGGAGACCCGATACACCATCGTCCCCGCTTGTCCAATCCCAGACAAACGCAGATCGATTATAAATTCCACTTGCGGTCCAGACGGTTGATCGATGCGCTGAATTTGCACCATCGATACCAAATCCTCTGGCGTCAAATACTCTAGCAACAGGGGATTCAACGGCAACAAGGGCGTAATACTCTTGCCGTCGTAAATTTCAGTCAGCGACTCCATCCCCTTTGGTAATAAACCACCTGGAAATGCTGAAGCTTGCGAAATAAACGACAACTCCGGCAAAAATAGATCGACCTCCCGTAAACATTTCACATTCCACTTAAGGAACGGTCCCGACCTGGGAATATCCTCTGGGTGTAATGCCGCTAAATTGGTGGTGTCGTGAATCCAAATGCTTTGCGCCGGTTGTCCCCATTCCCGCACAATTTGGTACGCCTCTGGAATCAGCAACAGATCTATGCTCGGAGACTTACCTGCGCTGGGCAACACGCGCACGCTAGAGGGTTGAGGAATAGCCTGAATGGGCGTATTTAATACCCGAAGCG
Source organism: Stenomitos sp. (assembly GCA_036704065.1). Lineage (GTDB taxonomy): Bacteria > Cyanobacteriota > Cyanobacteriia > Thermosynechococcales > Thermosynechococcaceae > JAAURS01. Next base: position 5,807 of record DATNQK010000834.1, on the reverse strand, counting down.
GCCCATGAGTTAAATTCACACCGAAAAAGCGTGGATTTGCAGTGAATTTCAGAGTTTGTCTGGAAACGTTCCCTAATTTTTCTTGAAACTCGCGCAATAAAGATGAAACTTCATTAATGGCTTTAGTATTGCCATTGTGTTGATTTAACTCCTGGCTCAGAATTTCCAGCCACTGCTTGAGTTGACCTTTTTCTTCTAAGTTCAAATGATCCACCGGGGCAATGGGTGATCGCAGTCGCCCTCCTTGCCACCAAGGTAACCCGACCCATTCGCCCTCCTCCGCCGGACACACTAATGTACTGGGCGTGGTCATCCCCACTGGCTTATCGTTCCACAAAAAGATGTACACATCTTCCCAAGGATGTTTACTATTCGGCAGATACAAGCAGTTTTGCGCAGAAGGCAATAATTCGTACAGCGATCGTGCAAATGGATCCGTATCCTTGAGTGCTGCTAACTCTAGCAACTCTGCCTTCATCGTGAAACCGCGCACCTCTGCCAGGGCGATCACCGCTAACATCCCCTGCCATTGCTCAATCATCTGTTCGCGGATCGGATACTTCCGATTGTGGAGAGCCATCTCCATCGACAAGGGACGCGCCCAAATATCGGGAATGGAGCTAACACTCTTAACATCGCGGCCTGCAGACGGCACCTCTAAACTAGAGGCTACATGCTGAAATGCCACAGATGACTGCAAATCCCAAACCCCAACCGTGCCGGGCCGCACATCAATTCCCTCCTGCGATCCTTCGCCATCTTTAAGCTTCGGCAGAAAAAAGCAAGACGATTGCGGGGGCACACTACTGTTGGTCATACCTTACCTCTTCAGGGCTTGCATAGGGAGTAAAGGGCAGTGGCCAAGCCCGCAGCCCCTGGAAAATTATCGGTTTGGAGCGTCAATTGTTCTTTCAATGCTTTAGGAGAAGCAGTGTTGGCTTGTTCTAATCCTTCTGCTCCCAGCACCAAACGGGGGAAATCGTCAGTCGTTCGTCGAACTTGACCCGTGCGCTCCAGAAATAGACTAGCGCGAAATAATTGCACATTACGGACTTCGCCACCAGAGAAATGTAAAGTCCCCAGCCACTGCAAAAACGAAACGCTCCAGTCGTGAATCAGGCGAATCTCTTCCTGTTGCGAGTCCTCATTCAAATCTGGCAACCCCTTGCCGCCTACAAACCATCCCTTAGGCCGAAAAAATTTGCTAAACCAAGGCGCTAACTTTTGGAACTCTCCAATATTGTTCTTCCCTTGATTCAGTTCCGGCTCTACATTGGCCACCCACAGAAAAGCAAAACGAGCCGTATTAGCCAGCCGCACTTTAACTTGTGCTCTGTCGGGCACATCATCCCAGGTAATTTGCTGAGCATTGCGCCGACTCAACAACACCACAGGAGCTGTATCTTCGTTTAAGAAAAAGTGTCGAGCTGCCAGTGCTGCATACAATTCAATAAAATGTGGGTCATTCTGTTGCGTATTTTTGCCAATACTAAAGTTTTTGACCGTGGCAGGATCTTGATCTCCCAACAAATAAATTGATTTAAAAATACCCTGAATTTGATAATATCTAAGTGCGGCTTCCGTGTTTAATAAAAATTGTTCTGGTTTCGCATAAATGTCTCCTGAATCTTGGCCTGAGGGCACCGAGAACTGGAAATAGGGCAACATTAACAAACCACCCAACTTAACGCGATCACTGGCCTTGGCTTGATCAAGTCGATTTTTGAGCAAACGGCCAATTGTGGGAAATCCTGACGCTCCTGTTCCGCCAAAAATCGATCCGCATAAAAATACCTTTGGAAATTTGCCTTGTCCTAAATCCAATTCAATATTTTGAATCAGGCGACTCCAGACATCTTGGCCGCTGCGTTCCAAACGCACCTGACTCATAATTGCAGCACCAATTGCAGGACGACCGCGAAATCCCACATCAAGTTCGGCATTGCGTTCTGCTTTCGTATACAGAACATCAAACAAATGGCCTAAAGCTTTATTACTGTGTCGGTAACTTTCGTAATTAAAAAATGTCCCTAAGGTTTTATTGCTGCCATCTTGAAAAGGAGACCAAACCTCTAGAGATTCAATTGGAGTCTGAAGCCAAGGGCAGACAATTTCTTGGGCTGTCAGCAAGGCACGACAGGCTTGGTACTGTTTAAGGGTATTACGGGTTCGTGTGAGATTCCCATTACTTTCGTCTGGGTCAATAAACATTACCTGGATACGATCTTGCGTTAGTAAACCCGATGCAGCCAAGTGAATTAATGCCTCAACACATCGAGCACCAGTACCTCCAATCGCGACAATATAGAATGACATTATTTCAGCCTCAGTAAATGGCGCAGCGTAAAGGAGCCGGGAGGAATAAACTTGAGAAGACCTGGGGAACTAATTGCGGTCGAGAACCAATACAGCATCAATGTATCGACCACATAGAGAAAGGTCAAAGATAATAATGCATCGTTACTTTTGTTAAAAAAATACAACGCACAGCAAATACCAATAATCGGAATTAGCAGTAATAGTCCCCAAGGTAACCGCATGGGTGCAACATCACTTGCGGCCGTTACCGCCTTATTGCGGGCAATTATGTACCATAGAATGGTTGCTCCTAGTGCCGTACTAAAGACAATAACGGCACCAGGCATATACTGTTCGGCCAGCCAATCTTCTATGTCGAGATCCGTTACTAGAAAGAAACCAATTGCACTGCGATAAAGCCAGGGTTGTATCAGAAATATCAAAATAGCACTGATAATGCTAACAGTTAGGATCCGGGTAAGTTCCCAAATCATACTTAGAGCTTGTCCTCATCAATATCTTTTAAGAATAGAGCAGAGTATAGAAATTGACTAGCCCTAGTTATAGTAGCCAAAACCTTAATAATCTTAAATAAATACTAATGCTAACTTCTGAGGACGGTTCTTGTGCTAGTGAGATGATTTTTCTTTGAGCTGAGAAATTTTGAATAGAGTTAAGGTAATAAAAGACTTCTATGAAAGCTGTCGCATTTCATCTATGAAACCCTGCGGATTATGTTCTCTTGCCATGAAATCACTTTATCCTTTTTTGAACGTCACAAGTCTTGAATCAAATCAAGATACTTGCATAAGCAGTATAAGCAGCGGAGTTGTAAGTTAAAAAGTACATTGCGATCCATGGCAAGCCTAAATCACCCATGAGATCGAGTTTAGATAGTGAAAGGTTTATGCCTTCATCTTCTTGGAGATAGATCAGATTTTTAAAGACTGGTCTGTCTCTATTATGTTTATGTTGATATCAATCTTAAAGAAGCTAAATAATCTGCTCTACGTACTTCAATCTTCGCACAGCACTTGAATTTTATTTATAGAATGTTGCTTTCCTGCTAGAGCTTTGACCTGGGGCTAGGCTAGTTCTTTCAATATTGCTAACGGTAGGACTGTTTTATGAACTTGGTGGTGTCTTTGAGCCTTGTTGTTGAAGGGCTTGCTGAAAACCAAGAACAACGAAGATATTAGACAACGTTAAGAAGAATTCAGCACCCCCATGAATGGGATCGACATTGGCCAGTGCTTTGCCTAGGACAATTTGCGTATAAGCCCCAGCAGGAATTGTTACTATCACAAAGAGTAGTAAGAGATAGAATCCTCCTAATGCTAGACGAGGCACTTGCCGCGACTGGGTAAGAAACCAAAGGAACCCTAAGTAGGGGAAAAGGGAAAGTGCAAATAGCGTTTCTTTTGTCATGGAGCGTGATTAGAAAGTATTCTAAAAGTTTCTGGTTCTAAAAGTTCTAAGCAAAGATAGGGGCTGAAACATTATGTCCATATTTTCGAACTTGGTTTTTAAAACTAACCCACTATAGGGATGGGCGAGGCGCTGTTTTCCAAATGCGCCATGCTCCTAAGCAAAGTGTGCAATTCCCCAATACTGTCGTTGCAGCTTGCAACCACACCAGCCACTCTAGTGCAGGCATATTGTCGAAAAAGTGCCATGTACAAGCGCACATTGCACTAACTAAGGCAGGTAGCATACCGAGGGCAAGCCAACGCCAGCTTGAGTTGCCTGTTACGCCTGCATAGGTCCAAATGAGCCAAATGGCTGCAATCCACTCAACTACGCTAGAGATGTGAATGATCCAAGTAGGGATGGACAGTGCATGCATAACTATGTGCTTATGAAAACCACTTAAAGAGTGTATCGCGATTTTTAGAGGCTCGTGCCAAGGTTAGTGAGTCTTCGGCATAAGTCTTCACGAAGAAGCATAGAACGCCTTGCAGTTGGGTTGCGTACTGTTTTAGATCGATTCCCACAGACGTGGACGGGGATTCTCTTGGAGCTTGTCATGGGTATCAGCGAGGAGATCTGGGATGGGTAATTGGGAAGGACATCGAGGTAGGCAATCTCCACATTCGGTACATTTGTTAGCTTTACGGCCTGGAAACCAGTGGCCTGCATTTTCGAACATGCGATAGCGATAGCGACCAAAGTCTGTCATGTCGTAGGCGATCGCCAAGTTGCGTAGTCGCAGTACTTCAGGGATATAGATATCTTCAGGGCAGGGCAGACAGGCATAGCACTGATGACACTGATCTGCACCCAAAGTCTGGGCTGCGTGTTGCGCTAGGCGTTCTAAGCAATCTTGTTCGGCAGGGGTTAAGGGTTCTGTCTGGTCTGCGATCGCCAAAGGCCAGTCCAACTCTTTCGGGGTTGCGGCCCCGACGCTGAGGGTTGTAATGGCACCCTGACTAAGTAAGAATCGGGCATTCAAATGGAGGGGGTCGAAAGGATGACACAGTGATTGGAGAAGGGGTGGCGGTGTATAGAGGAGTCCGCCTTTATCGGCTGGAGAAATAATGAAGATGCCCATATCTTTTTGCTGGGCTAAGGCAATGGCCGGTGCATTGCGCTGAAAAAAGAGGGTGTAGTGCAGGTTAATGAACTCGAACAGATCGGTGTGGATCGCAGCCAAGATGAGGTCGAGCGGGCCATGGGTCGAAAACCCAACATGGCGAATGCGTCCAGCGGCGATCGCATCTTGTACCGCAGCCATACAGCCTGTAGGCGATTGTACCCAGGCTAAATGCTCTGAAGTGTTGAGTCCGTGGATGGCTAAACAATCGATGGTGTTAACTTGAAGTCGGGCGAGGGATTGCTCGATGGCGGCTGCCATGCTTGCCGCATCCGGTTTCGGCGCGATCTTGGTTGTAATCGTTAGGGCATTACGATCAACCATCCCTTTTTGGATTGCCTGCCCCAGATACACTTCACTCTCGCCATAGCCCTGCGCTGTTTCGATGTGGTTGATGCCGAGGGCGATCGCGCGTTGCAGTGTAGCGTGTGCATTGGCCACGGAAGCCAAATAGCGCATGGTTCCGAGCGTGAACACGGAAATAGATAGATTGGTTTTGCCAAAGCGACGGTAGTGCATCTTAGAGGTCCCTTAAGGGGACGCTAGCCTTTTATCCAAGGCTCGGTGCCTCGCCACCGCCATAACTTTGGGCAAAATCATCGGGGCGAATATTGTCGATGAAACTGCGGAAGGCTTGTCGCTCTTCTTCATCGGCTTCTTGATCGACTGGAATGGATGCATCAGCCACGACTTCTTCCATCACCCAAATGGGTGCGCTTAACCTTAGGGCTAGGGCGATCGCATCGCTGGGGCGTGCATCTACACGGTGCGTTTTTTCCCCTTGCTTCAAGTTCAAAACCGCAAAAAACGTGTTGTCTTCTAAGGAATGAATAATCACTCGCTCTAGGGAGATGCCTAAACTCACGAGGCAATTTCCCAGCAAGTCGTGAGTCATGGGGCGTGGTGGCGATTGGTT
>DATNQK010000833.1:0-5715 GCA_036704065.1 Stenomitos sp. | reverse complement strand
GCAAAGTCCGGCTCCTGCCACTACCGTATCCTTCGCATGGAGTGTAGGAGAATCGCTAGAATCTAATGCGGCGGCAATGCCTCCTTGCGCCCAACCGCTTGCAGACAGCGTTAATGCCTCTTTGCTTACAAGTCCTACCCGCAGACTTTGGGGCAAAGAAAGGGCTGCATAAAGGCCAGCCGCGCCGCCGCCAATAATTAAAACGTCAAAATCAGTTTTGCTCGGTACAGATACAGGGGATGTCAAAGTCCCTCAAACTCCAACGTATTGGAGAGTATCTTAGCGTAGTCGCAGACCTTACAGATAAAAGGCGTCCCAGTAAAATGGCAGCCGCGAAAACTGCAGCTGCCAACCCAAGTATATGCGCGAATCTTTACAGTCGAGATTGCTCGGCTAAGCCGTTACTTGTAAACGCCGTTGTTATAGCGATCATCACCGCTCACGAGGGCTGTTTCCACATCTGTCACCGTAAAGTGGTCAAAATTGGCCTTTAAGGTGTCTTTCTGACGTGCAGACAATCCTTCGATGTTCAAAACATCGTTAACAGAGCTATAGGGCGCATTTTTAACAATGATGCGAGCCAGCGTTGGATATAACCCCTGATACTGGGAAAATGCCGTGATGTTGGCATTGTTCAAATCAATTTTCTGGCCATATTCGCTTCCTAGCTTCGCATCAGCTGCGTTTCCAAAGACTTGCGCTGCCATTAACATAGGCTGCGTCGAATCACCTAGCAACGCTGCATTCGCAGGCTGAACCCAGCCCAACATACTTAAGCAAGCAACAATGACCGCACTGCACAAACCAATACGTCGGAAAAAGGACTTCATATCCTTAGATACCTCCCAGTCTCACAACAAGATCTTAAACTTAAACACAGCACTTAGTAGAGCGTATCATCTAGGACTATGTGTTTTGCAGTTTCGCTTGTTTCCCTCTGCATTGGCTTAGGAATTTGTGGGATCACCTGAGGGTGTTGCCGAGTCGCTAAAGATCTGAGCTAGCTTAGCAAAGGTGCAGGCGTAGACTTGCATGGGGGTGTCATAACCTTTTAATTCCACCGTTGAGTCAGCGAACGAGATCGGCTTACCAGCCCACTGCTGTAGGTATTGATAGGCTGTCGGGCCAATGGCCAGATCAACGCCCAACTGCTTGGTGCTATTTTCTAAACGAAAGGCTGCGTTGACGGTGTCTCCTAAGGCCGTATAGTCGGGGCGATCGCCACTGCCTGTATTACCAATCATGGCAAACCCTGTATTAATGCCTGCCCCAATTTGAAGGGGTAGCGTTAAGCCATAGGCCGCATGAAGCTGACTGGTCATCGCCTGAATCTCTAGCAAGGCTCGGAAGGGTTTAGGAATCTCTTGGACGTTAATTTCCCAAGAGCCATGAATCCACACCGCCATCACCGCATCGCCAATATATTTGTCTACCCAACTGCCGTGGCGACGGATAATTTCTCCTGCATAACGAAACCAAGACCCGACCAAGCTGGATAACACTTCTTCTTCTAACTGCCGCGTTAAGCCTGTAAAGTCGCGGATATCGATAACCAACACCGAAATCAAACGACGCACATGCAGCAACCCGGTAACAGCCTCCTCACAGGGCTGATTTGTGGCGGCCAATCCACGGGTGTGTTCTAGGTGACGGGATTGCTTATGGAAATGGATATTGGTTTGACCAAACGTAATTAAGTCGCCATGAAAAATTGGTGTGGGGATATTAACACGACGACTATTGATAAATGTTCCGTTGCGACTCCCTAAATCAATGAGATAGTATCCGCCATTATCCATTAACTGCAACATGGCATGATGGCGAGACATCCATTGGTCGGTCAAGATAATTCCATTGTCGGCATCTCGACCAATGGTCCAACAGGTAGCCCCTGACAAAGAGATGGTATAACCTGTTCCCTTTTCAGGCTGAACAACCAAGTAGGGTGCTTCTGAGTCTGGCTCTTGAGAAGAGGGATGCAGTTGAGTGGGGTCAAGCTCATACAATGCACCCCCTTGATTTAAGGTCGCTTGAATTTGTTCGCCTGAGCTACAGCCTGCCAATCGATGGATCAGTTGCTGCTGCCGCAGGATAATGGCCACAAGTTCCTCAGCAGTCAAGGCTTTGAGTGCATCAATTGTAGGGTGAGCCAAAACGCTAGAGGGAAGATCAAGGGGCATAGGGCGGGAAAAACAGGGAATGCATTCCAAGACGAACCGAGCCCAAGCTGAGCCCTAGAACAACCCAGATCTTTTCGATCTCAGGATGAACAACTCCCCCTGCGGTAGAGTGCTAAAGATGATTGGTAAGCTTGTTGCAGTCCGGTTAGCGGGAAAGCACCGTTCTACTGAAGTTAGGTTGCCCGTTTTTACCCTGCATTGCGTCATGAAGTGACAGGGATTCTGAGGGAATTCTGCTCTGCAAATGGCTCTTTTTTAGGATGCAGCTGAGTTTAAGCTCGAAAACACGGGTAGCTCGACGCGTGTTTCCGGAACCAACGGTCGAAATTGTAAATCTTGGTAAAATTCTTGCTGATCGAGTTCGATTTTGCTTTGAGCACTGAGCAGCAATAAGGCCCAAAAAACACCGACGCGATCATTTTTAAGTTGCAATAGCGTTTCAAAGGTCATCCACTCTTGCGCTAACCCTGACTCCGATAAGATGCGCTCTAGCTCTGCTGCAACTTCGGATAGATTTTCTGCATGGGACAACTGGGCGATCGCCTTAATCGATTGCGCCCGTGTCGGTCGTGTAATTTTTTTCTTGTGGGTTTGGCCCAAACGCGACTGACGCTCAACCGCCACCGCAATCAGTTCCAACTGTTGGATGAGTTCCGGAAGTGTTACTTTGCGACGAGGAAACGGCAACGCCACAGGACGCCGTTGCAAACAATGCTCTAAATTGCTAGGCAACCTGCCACTGTTGAGGGGTTCAAAATCATCTAGGAACACCCCATCATCCAAGGGAAACTCCTCTTCCTCAACCCGATCTAGCCCTGCCAAAGACTCCGCTTTCAACAGAACCAACATAGAGGCATATAAAAAGACTTGCCCAGACGTGGCCAAATCCTGAGCATCACTGAGGGATAGCTCACTTAAGACCCGATCAAACACCTCAACCACGTTGACATCCCAAGGGTCAATCTCGCCACGCTGGGCCAAGTCGATCAATAGCGAAATTGCATCATCCGCAAAGGTGTGACTCATAGCGAAACCTTAGGATTACCGTTGATGGTTAACTAACCGTCCCCCGAAAAGGTAGCACTGGGTAAGAGGCGTTGCTGTTCTTCAATTTCAGCCTTGTAGCGCTCTAGGTCTGCCTGTAAAACTTCAATTTGCTCATCTTTTTCTTGCAGTTCTTGTCGGCTCTCCAGCCCAGACTGAAGCTGAACCCACACGCTAAAGACCCAAGCCAAGACAGCCCCAATCCCCATAGACAAGATAAGCTCGATGGACAAGGGTGCTTTCAGCTCAATTCCCTCAATGACTTTAATCGCCACTATTTCGGTATTTTCAATTCCAAAGAGGACTAGTGCCAAGCAAATGACAAAAATGAGAGAGAAATTAACTTGTCGCATCTGTCAACTCCCCGAGCTGATTACTTCACGTTGACCACTTATAAATAACGCAGAAAATGCCTCGTCGTAAACTGAGTTAAGCAAAAGTTTAGCGATCTCAGGTTAAATTTGCCGCAAGCCGCTTACAAAGTGTATCAAGATCAAAACATCTCGATAGACCGTAAGGGTATGATGGATTTAGAGGAATGGTCGTTGAGGCATCTTTTTGGCGAAAGATGAATGCTATGAATGTTGTTCACCCGAATCACCCCAATCTTACGGCACTAACTGAAATAGAGGTTGCCCAGCTCGCACAACGACTAGAGGAGGACGATTACCCCTCGCCGTTTGAGGCATTAGCAGATTGGCACCTGCTGCGGGCACTTGCATTTCAACGCCCCGATATGGTGGAACCGTATCTGTATCTTCTAGACTTAGAAGCCTTTGATGAATCCTAGCACTTCAATCATGCCTTCAACCTTGCAAGCTCAGGATTGATCAAAACATGGCTGATGCTGGGGCAAGTTTGAGCGGTCGTCGAGTTTTGGTGGGAGTCGGTGGTGGTGTAGCAGCCTATAAGGTATGCGAAGTTGTGTCAACGCTGGCAAAGCTTGGCGCACAGGTGCGCGTTGTGATGACCAGCGCAGCCGAGCAGTTTATTACGCCCCTTACGCTGACAACGCTCAGTCGTCATCCGGCCTACACGGATGCGTCCTTTTGGGCACCAGTGCATGAGCGTCCTCTACATATTCAGTTAGGGGAATGGGCAGAGGTCTTTTTAATTGCACCTTTAACGGCCAATACCTTAAGTAAGTTGGCCCTAGGGCTGGCAGACAACTTGTTGACCAATACAGTGCTGGCGTCCACTTGTCCGCTGCTGGTTGCACCAGCGATGAATACGGATATGTGGGAACAAACCCCAGTACAGCAACATTGGCAAGCGCTGTTAGGCTGGCATCGAATTCATAACGTTGGCCCAGACAGCGGTTTGCTGGCGTGCGATAGAGTAGGTGCAGGTCGGATGGCGGAACCGCAAGATCTGGTGTCTTACCTCATCTCGCTACTGCACAGCAACGGAAACCGCGATCTACAGGGGAAGCGCATCTTAATTAGTAGTGGGGGCACCCGCGAATTCTTAGATGATGTCCGATTTATTGGAAATCCTGCAACGGGCAAGATGGGTCTGGCACTGGCACTGGCGGCTTGGCATCGGGGGGCAACGGTACAGTTGGTTCAAGGATCACCGTTAGAGGTACCACCCGGCAGTTCGATTGAGGCGATCCATACGGTGAGTGCCGCAGATATGCAAACGGCTTTGGAAGCGGCGTTTCCCCAAGCTGACTGGACGATCATGGCGGCAGCGGTTGCGGATGTGAAGCCGCAGCAGCAGTTCCAGGGCAAGTTACCCAAGCAAGATCTGCCGACGGCGCTTCCCTTAGCCTCGGTGCCGGATATTGTGCAGCGTTTAAGCACGCTTCAGAAACCGCACCAACGACTGATTGGCTTTGCCGCACAAACGGGCGATATTGTGCCACCCGCCTTGGACAAACTAAAGCGCAAGGGACTGGATGCAATTGTGGCCAATCCGATTGATACCCCAGGCAGCGGATTTGCGGGGGATTACAATCAGGCTGTGTTTATGGATGCCCAAGGTCAACAAACGCCGATTCCCCATTGCACCAAGTTGGAGATGGCCCATCGCATCCTCGATTTAATTGCTCAACTATAGCGAAGACCTAACGCCTCAATGACTCAGTACTTTGCAACGGTCGCACGCGGTTTAGAAGCGTTGGCGGCTCAAGAACTTACCCAACTGGGGGCCCAGTCCGTAACCCCTGGATTTTGTGGTGTGGCCTTCGAGGGCGATCGCCAATTGCTGTACCGCACCAATCTTTGGGCGAGGCTACCCTTCCGGATTTTGGTACAACTCAAAACCTTCGCTTGCCAAGATGCGGAGGATCTTTATCGCGGCATTCAATCGATTGATTGGTCGGCTTACCTGTCTCCAGATTTAACGTTGGCGGTGCGTGCCACGGGAAAGAGCGATCGCCTCAACCATACCCATTTCACGGCGTTGCAGGTTAAGCGTGCCATTACGGATCAACAACAAGAACAGTTTGGCGATCGCTCTTCTGTAGATCTAGAAATGGCGCCCTCGC
>DATNQK010000832.1:0-7498 GCA_036704065.1 Stenomitos sp. | reverse complement strand
GACGGGGAGGTTTGGCACCTCGATGTCGGCTCATCGCAACCTGGGGCGGTAGTACGTCCCAAGGGTTGGGCTGTTCGCCCATTAAAGCGGTACGTGAGCTGGGTTCAGAACGTCGTGAGACAGTTCGGTCCATATCCGGTGTAGGCGTAAGAGCATTGAGAGGATTCCTCCTTAGTACGAGAGGACCGGGAGGAACGCACCACTGGTGTACCAGTTATCGTGCCAACGGTAAACGCTGGGTAGCCAAGTGCGGAGTGGATAACCGCTGAAAGCATCTAAGTGGGAAGCCCACCTCAAGATGAGTGCTCTCATGGAGTCAATCCAGTAAGGTCACGGGAAGACTACCCGTTGATAGGCGGTAAATGGAAGTCCAGTGATGGATGAAGTTGAGCCGTACTAATAGACCGAGGGCTTGACCTCAAATGAATTGATAAGGTGTTGGTAAGAGTATTGCTCGTATGTAGGCTTCAGGGTCTCTTTAGAACAGGAAGACCCAATAGAATTCCTGGTGTCAATGGCGTAGTGGACCCACACCGACCCATCCCGAACTCGGAGGTGAAACGCTACAGCGGCGACAATAGTTGGAGGGTTGCCTCCCGCAAAGATAGCTCGATGCCAGGTTTGATTTTCTAGAATATAGAGGGTGATACATGATGTATCACCCTCTATTTCGTTTTGGGGAAGTTTAACGATTATAAAAAAAGCCCCCTCTGATCTTGATGGACAGAGAGGGCTTTGAATTTGCGGTATAAAGGCGTTATTTTTTACTCAACGGTTACCGACTTGGCGAGATTTCGCGGTTGGTCTACATCCAAACCTCTAAGGGCTGCAATGTGGTAGGAGAGAAGTTGTAAGGGGATAACGGTCAGGATGGGTGACAAGATTTCGTCGATTTCAGGAACGGGTAAGAGCGTGTCGAATGTTTCGAGGGCTTCTTGTTCATTCATGGGTGTGACTCCGATGAGTTGAGCATCCCGTGCTCTGGCTTCTTGGGCGTTGGATAATACCTTTTCGAAGACTACCCCTGGCATGGCGATCGCCACAACTGGTACTTTTGCATCCAATAATGCAATGGGGCCATGTTTCATCTCGCCTGCGGGATAACCTTCGGCATGGATGTAGCTAATTTCTTTCAGTTTGAGGGCACCTTCAAGAGCGATCGGGAAATTAATGCCACGACCGAGAAAGATAAAATCATGGGTGTCTAAGAAATTGTGGGCGAGGGTTTCGACGTAGCGCTCTTGGATTTCGAGGACTTGTTCCACCAGTGCCGGGAGCTGGCGCAACCCGTCTAAAATACTGTTGATGCGCTCTGGCGTTAGCGTTTTGCGGTGATGCGCTAAGTCTAGGGCAAGCAGGTAAAAGGCGACGAGTTGGGCAATGAAGGTTTTAGTGGCTGCTACGCCAATCTCGATGCCAGCATGGGTGTCGATAATATGAGGCACTAGGCGCCCTAGGGAGCTTTCTGCCCGATTGGTGATGCCCAGCAACCGAGGGGCAAACTCGTTGCCATACTCAGAACGACGTTGTTTGTCGAGTTCTAATGCAGCGAGGGTATCTGCTGTTTCGCCGGATTGGGTGACACCGATGGTGAGAGTGTTGGCTGTTAATGGCGCAGGTGCATATCGAAATTCGGATGCATAGTGAACTTGTGTTGGAACGTTGGCCAGTTGCTCTAAGAGATATTTGCCGACGAGGCTGGCATGCCAACTGGTGCCGCAGGCTAAGATATGGATGTTTTCGAGGTTGCTATACAACTCAGGTGGCACATTGAGTCGTACGGGACTGGATGATAGTTCAGGACGCCACGATTCGTCTAAGTAGGATTCTAAGCAGGTGCGGACTACTCCTGGCTGCTCGTAAATTTCCTTCAGCATGAAGTGTTTGAACCCTTGCTTTTCCACCATGACAGGGTTCCAGTTCAAGGTTCGAGGTGTCTTGCGGACGTGATCGCCATTAAAGTGATACACCTTGACGCCTTCGTAGGTCAGTCGTGCAATTTCACCATTTTCGAGGGGTAGAATCGTTTGCGTGTACGGAATTAATGCGGGTGTATCCGAAGCACAGTAGAACTCGCCTTCGCCGTAGCCGATAACCAAGGGTGCTTGCTGACGCGCGACGATGATTTCGTTGGGGAAATCTGCAGAAATAACGGCGATCGCAAAGGCTCCCTGGAGTTCATTTACGGTTCGTCGCACTGCTTCCAATAAGTCAGCCTCGGTTGCAGATTGATGACTCAGCGATTGTAGTTGTTTAAGGTGATCTGCAATGAGATGGGGAATGACCTCTGTGTCCGTTTCTGAGCGGAACGTATACCCTTTTTGTTTGAGGGTTTCGCGGAGTTCGCGGTAGTTTTCAATAATGCCGTTTTGAACCACTGCTAACCGCTCTTCCTCATCTCGGTGAGGATGTGCGTTGTATTCTTCTGGCTTACCGTGGGTTGCCCAACGCGTATGACCAATCCCCACAGAAGCTGGATATTCCCAATGGGCAAGCTTGTCCGCTAGATGATAAAGCTTCCCTTTGGCGCGAATACAATGGAGTTGGCCTTCCCAGAGTGCAGCGATACCAGCTGAATCATACCCGCGATATTCTAACTTTTGCAGTCCAGCCAGCAGAATTTGGCTTGCTTGCTGAGGACCGATATAACCGACAATTCCACACATAAACCAACCCTTTAGCGATTTATCAATAACAAAACCAGCGATATTCAGTGCCTTAAGCCTTAATGAGAGAGACTAAACGAAGAGAGACAATGTGAGTTGTCTACTTTAGGTTTGTACTCTATGCGCAGACGGGTGCGATATTGCTAGGGTAGGTCTAGAATGAGCTATCTTAGCGTATTAAGGTCATTTTCATGCTGGCCTTGACAAACGTAAAAAGAGCCCTAAAGGCATCCACCCTACCGTGGTATAAATTTCCTCAGCGTAGCATGGACTACAAAGCCTAGAGATAGGATGTCTGTGATTTCCTTGGCAATTAGCACGGCTCTCCCTCTCGCCTCGTTTCTGGGTTTCGAACTGTTATCTGTGCCTCTAGCTTGCCCTGAATGGTTTGTCTGGAGTCCTAGGTAAGGTACAGCGGGTAAAGGAATTGTCCGAGCCCTGGTTAGGTCTCTAGCATCTGAAAACGCGACTGATATTTCCTATGCCTCAACGCCAACTACAGCAAAATTTTCGTATCACCTTTGCGCCTTTATCCCTCGAAGACGTGTATGGTTTGGCTGATTGTGCAGCTAATGGTGCAGTGGTTGTTATGAGTGGAACTGTGCGAGAGCAAACAGAAGGGCGGCCTGTGAAATTTCTGGAGTACCAAGCGTATGAACCAATGGCTTTAAAGGTTTTTGCTCAAATAGCCGATGAGATTCAACGTCAGTGGCCGGATGTCAACACGGTTGTGATTCATCATCGTACTGGAAAACTCTATGTCGGCGACGTTAGCGTGCTAGTGGCAGTGGGGTGTCCCCATCGTGCAGAGGCGTTTGCCGCTTGTCAGTATGCAATTGATACCCTCAAGCATCAAGCGCCCATTTGGAAAAAAGAACACTGGTCTGATGGCGCGAGTACATGGGTGAGCATTGCTGCCTGCGAACCCAGTGCATCAGCACCCTCGGCGTGAAAAGGCTTTAAACCATTTGCTGCTGTTGGTGGAGTAACAACTTTGTAGCTTCTTCAGCGGGTACAGGCGGAGAAAACAAGTATCCCTGTGCTTCGTGGCAGTGAATCGACTTTAAATAATTGAGCTGAGCTTGCGTTTCTACACCCTCTGCCACCAATGAGAGTCCTAGTTGGTAGCCTAGGGTTGCAATGGTTTGGATAATGCCCACCGATTCATGGGGGAATTGTACCTGTTGCACAAAGCGTCGGTCGATTTTCAGAGTATCGACTGGAAATTGGTGCAGGTAGCTCAAGGATGAATATCCAGTACCAAAATCGTCGATGCTGAGCTGAATGTTGCGTTGTTTGATCTGATGCAAAAACTGAATCGTACCTTGAGGGTCTTCGATGATGGTATTTTCGGTAATCTCAAGTTTCAAAATGTAGTCGATACCTCTGAGGCTCAGGAGTGCGGCATCGATGACTTTGAGGAGTTGGGCTTGGTGATTGTCGCAGAAATGCTGAGCAGAAAGGTTAATGCTCATCATGAGGGGCTGCGTTTGTGGGAAGCGCATGCTCCAGTCATATAGTTGTTGGCATGCTTGACGGATCACCCAAAGGTCGATGGGAATGATGAGTTCTGTTTCTTCTGCCACGCTGATAAAGCTGCCAGGCATGAGCATGTGATGGGTGCTACGAGGCCAGCGAATCAGGGCTTCAAACCCGCTGATACGTTCGTCGTTAATGGAAATAATCGGTTGGTAATGAACGGTAAACTCATTGCCGCGCTCAATGGCAAGGCGCAGGTCGCTTTCTAGAACCAAGCGCTTACGCGCATAGGTATGCATTTCGGAATTGAAGACTTGGCAACGTGCTTGCCCTTGCGATTTGGCATAGTACATTGCGGTATCTGCATCGCGCAGTAAATGTTCCGGCTGCTCGTAGGTGCCGTCGCCAATCACAATGCCGATGCAAGCATTAATGAAAATTTCATGCTCTTCTAGGGTATAGATGGAGCTCAATTCTCGGTTAACGCGCTCTGCAACTTGACGTGCTTCTTGCACATCGGCAATGTCTTCCAGGAGAATTGCAAATTCGTCTCCCCCTAGGCGCGCCAGAAGGCTAACGGGCTGTAAGCATCCTTCGATGCGTTTGGCAACGGCAATCAACAGTTGATCTCCGAGGGAATGTCCGAGGGAGTCATTGACGATTTTGAAGCGATCGCAATCGAGGTACAGTACGGCGAAGCGATGATTGGCATGTTGTTTAGCGGTTTCTAAGGCTTGGCTGAGCCGTTCATTGAACCATGCCCGGTTGGGGAGTCCTGTTAGAGCGTCGTGCAGTGCGAGGTGCAACAGTTGTTGCTGCACTTTTTGACGCTCTGAAATTTCCTTTTCCAGTTGAGCTGTGCGTTGGAGTACACGCAGTTCCAATTCGCTGTTGAGGTTGCTCAGGGCCATTCGAGTGGCGTAAAGATTCAGATGGGTTTTAACCCGTGCTAAAACCTCTTCGTACTGAAAGGGCTTGGTGATGTAATCTACGCCGCCCTTGGTGAAGGCCTGAACTTTGTCAAAGACTTCATCTAAGGCACTGATGAAGATAATCGGAATGCCTTCAGTCTCAGGGTTAGATTTGAGCTGTTCGCAGACTTCATAGCCATCCATGTCTGGCATCATGATGTCTAACAAGATCAGGTTTGGGGGCGCCAGTTGCACGGTACGAATCGCCATCGCCCCATTCACGACACCCCGCACTTCATAGCCTTGGCGCGTTAATAGCGTTGATAAAACATGCAAATTTTCAGGTTTATCATCAACGATTAAGATGTTGCCTTTAAAGTCGTTATGCTCGGCGATCGCATTCATAAGGCTTGTCTAGTCAATTCAACAATAATGTCGCAGCGGAAATGATGAACTAGGCTGGCAAGGGTATGGGCTAGGGTATGATGTCGCTCTGGAATTTGCTCAATATAATGCATTAAAGCCGAGTTATTGACCTCTTGTGCGGCGCGATAAACCTGTGTAATCCAGTCTGGGGGCATGCATTTCAGGTGTTCTAGCGTTTCTGCATGGTCTGATGGCAAATAATCGGCAGCTGGACTAGGGAAGGTCGGGGGCGTTAGCACCTGAGATACGAACTGTACCCCTAAATGTTGCTGTAGGGCTTGAAAAATGCAGGCTTCTCGAAACGGTTTTTGGACAAAATCGTTGCATCCTGCTGCCAGAATACTCTCCTTTTCGTTTTCTAGAACGCTAGCGGTTAAGGCAATAATGATCGGTGCAGTGCGCGCCGGATCATGGGATGAGCGCTGCTGGATTTGCCGCGTTGCTTCGTAGCCATCCATCACAGGCATCTGCATATCCATCCAAATCAGATGGGGTGACCACTCTTGCCACACCTGAATGGCTTCTTTCCCGTTTTTGGCCTCGCGAATTACGAAACCAAGGGGTTCTAGTAAGCTCCGCATCAGTTGGCGGCTTTCAAGACTGTCATCTACCACTAAGAGCCGATAGGAAGGTTCCCCTTCTGCTAAACCAATAACCTGCTGTGTGGGTAATGGGGTTGAGAGGGGGAGTGTGTTTTTGGCTTCTGCTGGCAAATGAAACCAAAAACAGGTCCCCTGATTAAGGGTACTTTGAACGGAAATCTCACCGCCGAGTAAGTGAATAAACTCTCGACTAATAGGAAGCCCTAAGCCTGTTCCAGTTTGAGGTTGACGTACTAATTTGCCTTGCACAAATGCTTCGAAAATAGTCTCTTTTTCGTTTGCCGGAATGCCAGCGCCAGTATCTTGCACTTCGAATTTTAAGTGCTGTGTGTGATGGTTTTGTGAAGTGTCTGTAAGCGTCACTTTAACCACAACATACCCATGATCCGTAAATTTGATGGCATTACCGATGAGGTTGATTAAAATTTGGCGCAGTTTACCTTCATCGGTGTAGATAAACTGGGGAACGTCTGCTGCACGCTCGAACCCTAAATAAATGCCCTTAGATTGCGCTTTCATGCGAAACATGTTTTCTAAGGTTGCGAGCAAGCTGAATAAATCGAAGCTGCTCCGATTGACCTCGATGCGACCTGCCTCGATTTTGGCCATATCAAGGACGCCATTGATCAGATCTAACAGATGTTCGCCGCTGCGGTTGATGATATCAAGGTGTTCTCGATGAACGGGGGAGAGGGTTTGATCTCGGTTCAAAACTTGCGTAAAGCCCAAGATGGCGTTGAGAGGCGTGCGCAGTTCGTGGCTCATATTAGAAAAGAAGGTGCTTTTGGCCCGATTGGCTGCTTCAGCCTCCGCTTTTGCATATTTAAGGGCTTCTTCTGCGACTCTCTTATCGGTGGTGTCTTTGACGGTGCCTTCATAGTACAGAGCGCAGCCATTGGCATCGCGCACGACTCGGGCGTCAATTAATATCCATATGGTGCTACCGTCCCGTCGGAAGGTGAGGGCTTCAAAGTTGGTGATGTAACCCTGTTGCTCAATGATTTCCATGAACTGATGCCGTTGGGCGGGGTCAAGATAGAGCTGATGGGCAATGTCTGTGACCTCGCGCAGCAGGATTTCTGGAGACTTATACCCATACATTCGGGCTAATGCAGGGTTGGCGCTCAGGAACTGACCCTCTGGCGTTGATTGGAAAATGCCGTCGAGCGAATTTTCAAAAATGCTGCGGTATTTCTCTTCAGCATGGCGGAGTGCTTCTTCGGCTTGGCGGCGATCGCTGATGTCATTGATCGTGCTGATGAGGCAGGCTTGCCCTTCAATTTCGACCTGCTCGGCTGAATACAGCACTGTTCTCACGCGACCTGTACGGGTTCGCAGATGACACTCTTGGCCCCGAATGACACCGTTGTTATGTAAAGCAGTTAAGAATTGGCTGCGCTGTTGTAGATCGACC
>DATNQK010000831.1:0-12137 GCA_036704065.1 Stenomitos sp. | reverse complement strand
TCAAGATGCTCAAGCGCCAAATGTTCGGTCGTGCTGGATTGGACCTCTTGAACAAGCGGTTGATTCTGAATCACTGAGAGCCACTATTCATAGAGGGTTCAGGTGGTATCTTCATGCATCACCAAAAGCGGACAAGATCCCTCAAAAATATCAGTATTTGATTGAAGACCTGTTTCAAACCGTGACGCTTTACAACAACAAAGCTGAGTCTGCCACGCTTAAAAAGCGTGCTGATGGCAAGTTTGATGTCACCCTAAACCTCAGTATGCAAAAGGTGCGCTCAGACAACAACGGCAATGAAACCCCAGTGGCCATGAGTGATGAAATTGATGTCGGTGTTTATGATACGGCTGGGAAACTGATTTATCTGAAGAAACATCAGCTCAAGGAAGGTGATACTGCACTGGCGATCGCCGTGGACAAGTTGCCCCAAACGGCAGGCATTGATCCATTACATAAGTTGATTGATCAAGTCCCAGATGACAACGTGATCAATATCAGCGGGGCTGTAAAGTGACCTAAAATCAGCGGTGCTGAATGCCAACTTTAGATGGGAGTGTGACAAACCGCCCTAGGAATTTTTTTTAATAAGTGATAACTATATGAGAGTCCAGATCTCTGAAAGATTTGGACTTTTTCCTTTACAAAAAAGCGTTGGGATATGGCAACTCAGCGAACTATCCTTGTCATTGCTCGATCACAAGATAATGACACCGACTATCAACAGCAGTTGCAACAGGACACGCGTATCCATTACAACATCCTGTCAGTCCGCAGTGATGTTTCCTTTCCAGCCTTATCTCAATTCTTTGCTCAACAACTGGATGGCCTTCTTTTAGAGCTTGATTCCCCCCCTACCCCTAGCCTTCAGCTTTTACGTCAATTGAGACAGGAGACAAGCGCACCCATTATCGTCATTGGCGGTGACGATATAGAGACTGCGGTGCAAGCGTTCAAGCTGGGGGCCGTTGACTATTTGGTCAAAACGCGAACAACCCCTGACGACGTGCGTCTGGCTATGCGTAGTGCAATGGAATTGGAACTGAGCCAGACCCGACAGGATTTACAGCCCAATCAACAGCATCCACAGGATGGGGCTGAGATCAGAACAGGCATAGAGGGCGATGGTTCACCCTGGAAACCGATAGAAGCCTTATTGCAACAGAGCGATACTAAACTGCGCAGCATGGCCGATAATGCCCCGGTCATGGTTTGGGTGACTGACCCAACTGGATACTGCACCTTCCTTAACCGTGTGTGGTACGACTTTACAGGGCAAACGGTAGGGAATGCCTTGGGGTTTGGTTGGCTAGATGCAGTGCATCCTGAAGACGCTGAGTTTGCCAAAGCAACCTTCTTGAGTGCTAACGAGCGTCACGAACCGTTTCGCTTGGAGTATCGGTTGCGCCACCACGCGGGTTCTTACCATTGGGCGATTGATGCCGCTCAGCCTTGGTTGGGGGATGACGGAGAATTTAAAGGATATATCGGTGCTGTGATTGATATTAGCGATCGCAAGCAAGCCGAAGAAGACCTGCGCGCTTCCGAAGAACGTTATCGCGCCTTGTTTGAGTCGATGAGCGAGGGCTTTTGTGTCATCGAGATGATCTTTGACGACTGCAACCAGCCCCTTGACTACCGCTTTTTAGAAGCCAATCCAGCATTCGAGCAGCAGACAGGCCTGAATCAGGCCATCGGTAAAACGGCACGACAACTGCTCCCTGATTTAGAATCCCACTGGTTTGAGATTTACGGAAACGTCGCCCTTACCGGAGAACCCACTCGATTTGAACATGGCTCTGAGGTGATGGGGCGTTGGTTTGATGTTTCCGCCTTTCGCATTGGCTCACCGAGCGATCGCAAAGTGGCCATCCTATTTCAGGAGATCAGTGAACGAAAACAGTCGGAACGCGTACTGCAAGAGAATGAGCTTCGGTTTCGTACCCTTGCAGATAACATTTCTCAATTTGCCTGGATGGCGGACGCAACGGGCTGGATATTTTGGTACAACAAACGCTGGTTTGACTTTACAGGCACAACTCTAGAACAGATGCAGGGTTGGGGTTGGCAGCAAGCGCATCATCCTGATCATGTAGAGCGGGTTGTCGCCAAAATTAATCAGTGTTTTGCAACCGGAGAGATCTGGGAAGATACCTTTCCCTTACGTGGCAAAAACGGAGAGTATCGGTGGTTTCTTTCTCGTGCAATTCCTGTCCCCGATGCACAGGGGAGAATTGTATGCTGGTTCGGCACTAACACAGACATTACTGACCTGCAATCTGTCGAAAATGAATTACGCCAGAGCGAAGAGCGCTATCGTTGCTTGGCTGAGTTAATTCCGCAATTGGTCTGGACCGCCAATAGCGAAGGTGCATTGCTGGATGTGAATCAACGCTGGACGGAATTTACGGGTCTTAGCCTAGAGCAAGCTACGACCGATGGATGGGAAGCAGTCGTGCATCCCGATGATGTGCCTGGGCTGGCGCAGCAGTGGAATGCAGCGGTTCAACAAGGTACTCCCTATCAAGCAGAAGGACGGATGCGCCGAGTAGATGGCGTTTACCGTTGGTTTCTGCACCAAGCAACGCCGCAACGCAATGCGCAGGGGCAAATTATTAAATGGTTTGGAACGGCCACAGATATTGATGGTCAAAAACAACTGGAACTTGATCGCGATCGCCTGTTACAGCAAGAGCAATCCGCCCGCGAGGCCGCTGAAAGAGCAAACCGCATCAAAGATGAATTCCTGGCTGTCCTTTCCCATGAGTTGCGATCGCCCCTTAACCCCATCCTGGGCTGGACAAGACTTTTGCAATCTCGCCGCTTTGATGCCACTAAAACAGCCGCCGCCTTAGCCACCATTGAGCGCAACGTTAAACTGCAAACTCAACTCATTGATGACTTGCTAGATATTGCCAAAATCTTACGGGGCAAACTCGCGATTGAAATGGTGAGTGTTGATTTGGTGTTTGCAATTGAATCTGCAATTGAGACGGTGAGAGCTGCCGCCGTTGCCAAATCAATTCGGCTCAATGCAGTATTACCTCCGATTGGACGTATCTCGGGCGACCAAGTTCGCCTGCAACAAGTCATTTGGAACTTACTTTCCAATGCGATTAAATTTACCCCTAACGGTGGGCAAGTGAATATCTTGCTAGAGCAGGTTGGCGACCAGGCACAAATTACAGTGAGTGACACGGGCAAAGGCATTAACCCCGATTTCTTGCCGCACCTGTTTGAATCCTTCCGCCAAGAAGATGCATCAACGACACGCCAATATGGTGGCTTAGGGTTGGGCCTCGCAATTGTCCGCTCCTTGGTGGAGGCTCATGGCGGCAAGATCACAGCCGATAGTGCTGGCCCAGATCAGGGCGCAACGTTTACCGTTCGCTTCCCCCTCCTCGAGGTTGAACCGGAGAGACAACGAGCGGATAGCTACCTTGGCCAAGAACTCGATTTAACAGGCGTTCGTGTCTTGGCTGTGGATGATGAACCTGATGCCCGTGAGCTATTAGCGACCGTATTGACGATGTATGGCGCTGAAGTGAGGACGGTTGACTCTGCGGCTGAAGTATTCACTGCGCTGGAGTCTTTTAACCCAGATGTATTGGTGAGCGACATTGGTATGCCTGATATGGATGGCTATGAATTGATCCAGCAAATCCGTACCTTACCTCCTGAACAGGGTGGACAAATCCCCGCGATCGCATTGACAGCCTATGCCAGGGAAGAAGATCGTCAGCGAGCAATGGCAAGCGGCTTTCAGCAGCAAGTGACAAAACCTCTCGAACCTGAGCAGCTTGTGCAATGGGTGGTGCATTTGGTTTCGAAGTAAGGTTTCAATTTACCTCTATAATCCTTTACCCGTCGAAAGTAGAAGATGGGATTGAATTGCATAACTACTCACCATTGACAGAGTTTATTTCGGTCGCGTTGGGCTAGCATCGACAAAAACCAGTGAGAGTGAGGTCTAACGATGAACCTGCAAATTTCTGCTGCCTGGGAAAAAGTGCAGGCAATGATTAATGGACTGATCGCTCTGATTCCCAATTTGGTATTAGCGCTCGTTGTCTTTGCGATCTTCTTTGCGATCGCTGGAACCACTCGTCAATTTGTAACGCGACTAACACGCCATCGACGCCATGCCCGCAATTTGGGGCTCATTTTAGGACGGCTAGCACAGTGGATTATCTTGCTCATAGGATTGTTTATTTCGTTATCCATTGTCATTCCGACCTTACGGGCAGGAGACCTAGTACAGCTTCTAGGTATCAGTGGTGTTGCCATCGGCTTTGCCTTCCGCGATATTTTGCAAAACTTCCTGGCAGGAATTCTCATTCTGCTGACAGAACCCTTTCAACTGGATGACCAAATTGTTTTCAAAGACTTTGAAGGAACAGTCGAGCATATTCGAACCCGTGCCACCACGATTAGAACCTATGATGGCCGCCGGATTGTGATTCCCAATTCAGAGTTATTCACGAACTCAGTGACGGTGAATACCGCTTTTGAAAATCGTCGCCTAGAGTACGATGTGGGCATTGGCTATGGAGATGACATCGATGCCGCAAAGCGATTAATACTAGAAGCTATCCGTGAAACAGAAGGAGTCTTGCAAGACCCTGCCCCAGATGCACTGGTTGTAGAATTGGCCGCAAGTACCGTTAACATCCGAGCACGTTGGTGGATAAAACCACCTCGTCGTGCGGAAGCATTGAATTTGCAAGATCAGGTGCTAACCGCAATTAAAAAGAAACTGACTGAGAACGGGGTTGATATGCCCTTCCCCACGCAACAGATTCTCTTTCACGATCAAACCGAAGATACCGATGGCGATCGCACTCGACAGCGAGAAGGATGGCCCGCAGGTCAGAAGGATGTTCCTAAACCTTACGGCATGAGTCGTTTTATGCGAGAACTGGCACAGAATCAGCCCCAACGTAGCGATAACGGCCATGTTCGCTAGAAGGTTTCTAGAAATAAAGAATATATGCAACGAAAAAGAAAGGGAATGTTGTATCTCTTGTAAACACGGCAGTCAGTGTTCGCATAACTTCGCTTGTTAATATTCTGTGTCCCAACAGCCAGTCTAAACTCCTTCGGTAAGTGCTTAGGTTGTTCTCCTACCACCGGAACCGTTTGCTCTGTTGAGTTGGATATTCCACAAACTGTATAGCTACATCCTGACAACAAGCGAGGTTGAACACAATGGTATAACCGTATTGATAATATGAGCAGCTTTGTATTTTGAGTGCCCGATCAAGTTGACCATAATGCTTTAGAAATGTGGCTCATTTGCATGTTGTTACTGTTTGTTTTGGCTCATTTTTAGGAATGAGCAGAGATCTGAATCATTACCGACTAAAGAGCAGATATGTGGAGTGAAGCATAAGTGTAAGGAGTTGTTTATAAGTATGCTTATAAAAGATATCAATTACCTTTAACCTGTATTTTTTGACTATTTTGAATTGGTTTTGAGTATACTCTTTCTTAAAAGCTTTATAAATCAAAGCTCCAAGTTGTTTTGACAACTGCTTGGTATACACTTAGGGCTCTACGTGTTTCCACTTATGGATCCAGGATTAGTCTCTAGGATTCTGATTTTTAAGTAAAGATCTAGTTACAAACTCATAAATAAAACGCAACAAATATATAGATAAGCATATCCATAAAAATAAAACTTCTTGAGAGAAATGTTAGTTTTTGCGAAAAGTGGTGCACCTTTGTAAAAGCAAATAAGTCATCTTCATTCTGAGGCGCGACTTTATTTTTTAAATCATCCTTGGATGATGTGCTACCTTTTTGTACTTAACTTTATAAGGAAGATCCCGTGGCTAATCTTTCATCTTTGCAAGGTCTCTTACAAAATTTTGTTGTGAGTAGCCCAGATATTCAAGGGGCTGCTGTTGTGACACCAGATGGTTTGCCTTTGGCTGCTGTGTTGCCCAATTCCATGGACGAAGAACGTACTGCTGCGATGTCTGCAGCCATGCTCTCCCTTGGAGAACGGATTGGTCGTGAACTCGCGAGAGGTACCGTTGAGCGTGTATTTGTGCAAGGCGATATGGGCTACGGTATTTTGACCAGTTGTGGCGATGAGGCCATGCTCTTAACCCTTGCGAGCAAAGATGCTAAACAAGGCATGCTGTTTTTGGAAATTAAACAGATGAGCGAAAAGGTAATGGCTACTATGGGTTCTAACGCCTCTCTATTTGCTTAACCCTGTGTATTACCTGAGATTGCACTAACTTTTGAAATTAATTCTGGAACCATTAATTGGGGGATTTACTCTATGTCAGCTGAACTGCGTCCTGAGCTAGGCGATTTCTGTAGTATTGTTTGCATGAAGGCGGTCATCGTCGGTATCGAAGAAGCTTTAGGGGAAAAAGCAACTGCAATTTCTCTGATTGCAGCAGGTCGAGTCCGGGGTAAGCAAGTTGTAGAGGGCCTTGGATTGGCAGGGCAGTCCCTTCCGCTAGAGGATTTAACGAGTAAGCTTGCCTTTGCATTAGGCAAAGACGGCACTCGCTTATTAGTATTAGACAAAATTGAACAGGACGGCGAAGTCTATCGTGTTTACACTAAGGAAACCATTTGTTCCTCAGGTGAAGCCCTGGGTTCTGAGCGTCAATGTACCTTTGCGTTAGGTGCGGTTCAGGGCGCGCTGGAAGCTGTTTCAGGCAAGCGTTTCCGTGGCAAACAAATCGAGTCGGTTTTGCGCGGCGGCACCCACGATACATTTGAATACACACCGATTGCTTAGCTGCGATCATAGCGTCTCCGAATAGAAGTAGTTTTCTGGCTTAAGCTACTATCCGTAGTTTCAGAAAACTACTTCTGGCTTATCTAATCATTTTGGCAACTCTCCATCTCGCATTTAGTACACTCTGGCTCTTGCCTACAGCAAACAACCTGACCTATGCGAAATCTATTAAAAATAGTTGTCACGGGCCCCGTCGGTGCTGGAAAAACCACCTTCACCCGTTCTATTAGTGAGATAGAAGTGATCGATACAGATCGCAAGCCTTCAGACGAAACATCTCAGATGAAGTCAAGTACAACCGTGGCGATGGACTTTGGTCGAATCACCCTTGGCGATGATATGTGGGTGCAAATCTACGGTACACCTGGCCAATCGCGATTTGACTTCATGTGGGATTTGCTGATTCGTGGCGCACATGGTTACATTTTGCTTGTTCCTGCTCATCTGCCAGGCAGTATGCGGGCTGCGCGTGGCATTAAGTCATTTATGCAGCAACGTGCAAGAATTCCTATGGTTGTTGGCATTACGCATGCCGATCATCCAGAGGCTTGGGAGGTGGATGATATTCGTTTGGTCTTAGCTGATGACCATTGTCCCTATACAATTGTGAATCCTAATCAACCCCAATCTGTTGCCGAGGCGTTATTGCTACTTGTAGAACAGTTGGCTCAGGAGAAACCCGCTGTTAGTGTGTTGTAAAAGTTTGTAGCACTGGGTTTGATTTCTATTGTTTGGCTAAAAAGAGAAAGAGTTGCTCTGGCGATCGCAATTTTAGAAGTTGGGAGTTAATCCCATCTGCTCTAAGCAGCGATCCAGTACTTCTTGGGCAACCTACTGCCTAAATCGAGAAGCAATGCGAATGTGCAAAAGGTACTTCCTGCTTCCTACCCTGCCTGCAAAAAATGATATCTGGGCAGGGAATGCAGAAATCACCTTTTATATAAATCTCGTATGGGAGCGAGCCCTAAATTTGTCTCAGAAGAACTGGACAGGGTGCTGAATCTGCTGGGTTGGCTACTCTCTCACCCTACAATGTGGCTGAACATGACGGGCATACTGGCACATTTAAAGTTCATGCGATAAACCTAATGTGGTGGAGCCTGATCGCCGCAAGTTTCGTTGGCTCCCTAATATCCTAAAAATGAATGACAAGCTTGTGAGATTAGCATAGGAATGAGATAACCTGATGAGAACTGCTGCTTTAAGCTCAATAAATTGTGCAGAAGCAAAAGATGAACTTCTCAATTGAGAAGTGTTGAACCAGCAACCCTCCCAGGAGAATCCTATGCACTATTCACTTTGGGGCTTAAAGTTATTCTCAATCCTGGGTTGTGGTCTCATCGCTGGTGTTTTCTTTGCCTTCTCAACCTTTGTGATGTCCGCTCTGGCACAACAGCCACCTGCTCAGGGCATGGCCACGATGCAATCTATTAATGTGACGGTGATTAACCCTTGGTTTATGACCGTATTCCTAGGGACTGGGGTTTCGTGCTTGTTCCTCACAGTATCTGTGATGTTGAAGTGGCATCAACCTCATAGCGGTGTTCTACTGGCGGGGTGCTTGTGTTACTTGATCGGAACGATTGGCGTGACGCTTTTCTTCAATGTTCCGTTGAACGATGCATTGGCGATCGCCAAGCCCGATAGCCCCGAAGGGCTACATTTATGGGCACAGTACCTGACGAATTGGACCTGGTGGAACCATATTCGGGCGATTGCATCTTTAGTGGCATTGGCATTATTGGCCATCTCGTTGAGATAGCCAAATAGATTAGCGCTAAAATTAAGATATAGTTTGCACTCTTATTTCAGAGAGTGGGTTGTCCCTTAAATCTGATACTTGCTGGACAAAAACTGAATGTTATAAATTCCTTTTGACTGGAAAAATAGTTGATATTGTGCAATCTCGGGCTATAAGTGAAATTGTATTTCTATAAATAATATGGAAAGCCAAAAAATTAAAGCACTACAAAATATTTTTAGCTCCAGGCTTGATACCTTAAGCCATCTTTTAGATATCGCAGAGCATCACTTTACAGAGGATATAGCCTCCCTGTTGCAGGGCCGTATCGCGCCGGATATGTTTCCGTTTGGCACCCAGGTTGCATTTACTTGTAATCAACCGCGTAATTTTGCACTGTGGTGTTTAGGGCAACCGATGAGCAATTTAAACCCTGACGTTGTATCTTTGACCGAGGCGCGTAGTCATATTTCTTCCACTCAGGCACTTTTGGGAAGTGTCAATGTTTCAGACGAGAAGCTGTCAGAAATTCAACGAATTGATCTTGGGCAAGGCATGTATATAGAGTTGCCTGGTTTCTCCTATGTTGATGATTTTTTGATGCCCAATTTTTATTTTCATCTGACGACCGCATACGACATCATTCGGATGCTAGGAATACCTGTAGGTAAACGCGATTTCATGATGCATTTGCTGCCGTTGGTCAAACATCAAAGTAATCCATAATGCTGGGCCACAGTAAAGGAAACGTCCTTTGCCTCCTGAAATAAAGACTCTTCCCTTAAGGAAACGTATGAATTCGCTACTGTTGCAATTGAGCCATTTAAAAACGCAAGGATAGGTCCCTTTCAACTTAGGGCTATCAGCGCTCCAAGGGTGGCAGAAGGATAAAATGCCTCATGCTTGGCGAACGGTATACATTATTCCTGTTACCACCTAAACTCGTTCTACACTGCTCACGGTCTGCATGCTGCATGGCCCGACGATTGCAAACCCATGGTCGCAGGCTGAACCCAGTCAACCCTTTCCATTGGGGACTAGCCATTGGGTTCGCCTTTCAGCGACAATAGGCCCATCCTAGTTCAGTTCTGTGCGATGGTTAGTTCAACCGAAGTCAATCAGCCCACGCTCCGTCCTACCCTGCTGGCGTGGCTTCAGACGAAGTCTGCAACAACACAGGTGTTGCTCTTGGGCGGGGCAACATTGGCCGTTGGCTATGGTGCAACCCATCTACCTGGCCCGCTCCAACTTTTAGAATGGGCTGGTTTAGCCGGATTAGGACTCTGGAGTATCCGCCGTATTCGGGCTGCGTCGCCATCTGAGGTTTCCTTGAAATCTTTGACCGCTGCTCAAGTACAACAGGCGATCGCCAAAACACAATTACAGATTGAGCGCTTGCAAGCAGAAGCGCAAGTCGTTCAAGCCGACCACTCGGCCACCCATTACACAGAACGGCTTGTACAAATCGAAGCAGGATTGCAGCGGCGATCGCTGGAGGTGCAAATCATTGGTACCCGCGCCGGCGGCAAAACAGCGCTGTACCAGTCTCTAAGCAACCTGTCTGACAATGGCCCCTCAGAATCTGAATTGCAGGCGTGGCATTGGGCCAAGGATGCAGAAGTAGATCTCAATGCCTTGGGTGATGCAGCGAGTCAGACTGCGGTACCGCAAGCTGACATTGTCCTGGCAGTGGTTCAAGGTGATATCACCCAAGCAGAGCGGCAAGCACTGCAACACTTGGGTCGCCAGCAGCAGCGTATCCTATTGGCCCTTAATAAATGTGATCAGTACCTTCCCGCTCAAGTGGAGTTGGTTCTGGCCCAGATTCGCCAAAGTGTACAAGACTTCCTTGCGGCTGAGGATGTGATGGCGATTTCGGTATGTCCGCAACCCATGAAGGTGAGACGGCATCAGCCTGATGGCACCTTCCAGGACACTTGGGAAACGCCTCAACCTCAATTGGAGCCGCTCTTGCAACGCCTCAACCATGTTGCAACGCAAGAACTGAACCCCTTGGTGCGCCAACGGGCCTATCGTGAGATCTTGTGTCTTCAGGAAACCATTCACGGCGATTTAAACCAGCTCCGCCGCGATCGCGCCTTGCCGTTGATTGAGCGTTACCAATGGATTGCAGGGGGCACAGCCTTTGCGAACCCGCTACCCTCGTTGGATATGGTGGCAACGGCAGTGATTACTGGAAAATTAATTCAAGAACTAGCCAGCATTTACAATATTCCGTTGTCCTTGGAGCGCGCAGGAGAAATTGCAGGCGTCTTGGCAAAAGCCCTAGTGCAGATGGGTTTAGCCGAAGCCATTACGCAACTTCTGAGTACAGTTCTCAAAGGCAATTTGCTCACCTATGCGGCGGGAGGTGCCCTCCAAGGTGTTAGTGCGGCATACCTTACACGGGTGGCAGCCTTTAGCCTGATCGAATTATTTGAGGTCTATCGCCCGCACGAGGCGGGTTGGCAATTGGATGTGGTGGCACTGCAAAAGATTGCTCAGCGGGTCTTTAGTGAACACCAACGTCTGGATATTGTGAAGGACTTTGTGCAGCAAACTTTGGCGAAGCTTCAGATTCCTTCCTCTGCGATCGCAGTGTCCAATGCCGCAGCAAGTTGATGCCCTGTCAGTCTCAGTTTGATCCCTATCGCGGAAGGATTCAAAATTCCCCGCACCAACCCCAGTGTGCAGGACTTTAAAACTTCCAAAAACAGAGGTGTTGTGGTTGGCCACATACTGCAAGTGCGCCGCAATAGTCAGCCGAAGGCGAAACATCAATCAGTTGCCACTGGGCTGTTTCCTCAGGGTTCCAAGTAATGTTGAGAATTGCGGCGGGTTCTTGGGGATGTAAAGTAACGTCAAATTGGTCGAGGGGAATGGAAAGGCCTTGGCCTAAGGCTTTAACAAATGCTTCTTTGCGCGTCCATCCTTTAAAGAACGCTTCTTGTTGCAATGGTGCAGTAATGTGTTGCAGTGCCAATTGTTCTTTGGCTGAAAAAACGTGCTTCGCAAGTTCCCTCCACTCAACTGTGTGAATGTGTTCGACATCAATCCCCACCGGCCAGTTCGAGGCGATCGCATAGAGTGCGACTTGATGCGAATGCGATACGTTGAAGTGGAGCGACTGTGCCGCACGTGGATTGGCTAAAACAGGCTTTCCATGCGAGCCGTAGCTAAAACACAGCGCTTGTGGTGCAACCCCGACATAGCCACTTAAAACCTGTCGTAAACAGCCTCGGGCAATAATAAACCGCTCACGGTCAACATCGAACCGAAACCGCTGCGCACGCGCTTGTTCGTCCTCCGCTAAAATTTCCTGCAAGTGCTCAAGACGATGCTGTGAGGGATCAAGACTAACCTGCCAAATATGAATGGACTGTGGCGCTAAGGTGTACTGCGATGGCCGCGCGACCCAACGATGAACTTGCAATGAACATGCCTCAATGGTGAACTGCTAAATGGCTGCGTGCAGCAGTGGAGCGGGGTTTAGTCAATCTTCATCACAGGGACTGGATCGCCCACGGCAACCGATGGGTTGTTGCTGCCAAGTACGGCAAGGCCAGTGCAGCGCGCTAAGTTAATCAGATTCCCAGAGCTATGAATGCCCTTTGCTAACTCAAATTCGTAAGT
>DATNQK010000830.1:0-3253 GCA_036704065.1 Stenomitos sp. | reverse complement strand
AAGCCTGATGGTGTAGCAGCCGTTCTGTATGCGGAAACTGGAAGCTTACTGCTCAAATCTGCCTATCAAAGCGGTTTGACCAATGGGGTTAAGATTCTATTGACCGACGGTGTAAAATCTGACGACTTTGCTACTCAAGTCGGGAAAACCAAGGATGGCAAGTTTATTATCGAGGGTGCCATTGGGACTGTTCCTGGTGCAGATGGTAAAGCCTTGAGCGCATTAACCAAACTCTGGGAAAGCAAAGAAAAAACAGCTCCCCCTGCTTACGTTCCCCAAGCTTGGGATGCAGCAGCACTCTTAGCATTGGCCGCAGAATCGGCAAAGGCTAATACTGGCGAAGCCATCTCTGGCAAAATTCGCGAGGTTGCCAATGGCCCAGGCGAAGAAGTAACCGATGTGTGTAAAGGGCTAGAGCTGCTTAAGGCAGGCAAGAAAATTAACTACCAAGGGGCCAGTGGCAATGTTGATATTGACCAGAATGGCGATGTCGTTGGGGTTTATGACGTCTGGGAAGTTGCCTCGGATGGTAAAACAAAAGTGGTTGGGAAAGTAAACCCATAGGTTACTCCCCTAACGGTGTTTTGTTGAGATCAATATCTGTGTCGTCCTCAATATGAGGTGTAAGCCCTTCTCCATCTTGTATGGAGAGGGGCTTTATGCCCTTAGCTGAATTAAGTATCCGCAGCGGTGTTCGCCATTGACGATCCAGTGGGTGCGTTCTACCTGACAGTCTTGTAATGCGGCAGCAAACATCTCCAACTCATGACCGCAGACGCTGGGAAAAGATTCGGCCACATGAGAAATGGCGCAGTGATATTCCGTCAAGATAAATTGGGTGGCTGTCGTTGGGTCTGTTCCTTCAGGCATCGGATAATACTCCGCCATGTAGCCTTCTGCTTGACGCAGCCGGACTAACCCAGCAACCCGTTCGGCTAGGGTTCCGTTTAAGGCCTGCTGATACTCAAGTGCCTTGCGGTGCCACTGCTGACGTAAAATTGACTGCATGCCATCCGGGCCAACGGTTTCGGCTAGGGTGTCCAGTAAATCTATGGCAAAGTTGTCATGACGGTTGGGAAAGCGATCGCGTCCTTCTCGACTGAGGGTGTAGACATGCTGCGGACGTCCCAACCCAGACTGCGTGCTTTGGAACTCGATTAACCCCTCAGTTTCTAAGTCCTTTAAGTGCCGACGAATGGCTTGAGGGCTAATCTCCAAACAATCAGACAACTCCAGCGCTGTGGACTGCCCCCGCTTCAGCAACTGTTGCAAAATATCCTGTTTCGTAGAAGCTGTGGTAGTCACAATAGATTCATCCAAGACTTTGACAACGGGTTTGTTGTTAAAGTAGTCTTATACAGAGTTACGCAATTGCAACATTGTTTTAGTCATTATACACGGGCTACGGGAAATGCCAGGAATGGCAACGAGTCTTGGATCGAGGGTTGAGCGGGCAAACCTCCCCAGCTTAACGAGATCTTAAAGGTATAGTGAAAGATTGCTGCCTACTTTAGAGAGAACGCATCCCATGACCGCTACCGTCCAATCCTTGGTCAACCAACCCTATAAGTATGGTTTTGTCACTGATATTGAGTCGGAGCAGATTCCCGCTGGACTGAGCGAGGATGTGGTACGGCTGATATCTGCCAAAAAAGAAGAGCCAGCGTTCATGTTGGACTTCCGTCTGAAAGCCTATCGGCAGTGGCTCAAAATGGGAGAGCCACAATGGGCCCATGTGCATTACCCGCCCATTGATTATCAAAATATTGTGTACTATTCAGCGCCTAAGCAGAAGGCCAAAAAGGCGAGCTTAGATGAAGTAGACCCCGCGCTATTAGAAACCTTTGAAAAGCTGGGCATTCCCATCTCCGAGCAAAAGCGGCTATCCAATGTGGCTGTTGATGCGGTGTTTGATAGCGTGTCTGTGGCAACCACCTTCCGCGAGCAATTGGCGAAAGAAGGGGTCATTTTCTGCTCGATTTCCGAAGCTGTGAAAGAGTATCCCGAACTGGTCGAGAAGTATTTGGGCAGTGTGGTACCAGTGGGTGACAACTACTTTGCTGCCCTCAACTCGGCGGTCTTTAGTGATGGCTCCTTCGTCTACATTCCCAAAGGCGTGAAATGTCCGATGGAGTTGTCTACCTACTTCCGCATTAATACGGAAGGGTCGGGCCAGTTTGAGCGAACCCTGATCATCGCTGAAGAGAGTGCTCAGGTGAGCTATTTAGAAGGGTGCACCGCTCCCATGTTCGATACCAATCAGCTCCATGCGGCGGTGGTAGAACTGGTGGCCCTCGACAATGCTGATATCAAATACTCCACGGTGCAAAACTGGTATGCCGGGGATGAAAATGGCAAGGGTGGTATCTATAACTTCGTCACCAAGCGGGGGCTGTGTGCTGGAAAGAATTCCAAGATTTCCTGGACTCAGGTGGAAACTGGATCTGCGATTACCTGGAAATATCCCAGCTGCGTCTTGGTGGGCGACAACTCTATTGGTGAGTTTTACTCTGTGGCGCTAACCAATAACTGCCAACAAGCCGATACAGGCACCAAGATGATCCATGTGGGTAAAAACACCCGCAGCACGATCATTTCTAAGGGCATTTCTGCGGGGCGATCGCAGAACAGCTATCGCGGCCAGGTGAAGATTGGGCCTAAGGCGGAAGGGGCACGGAATTATTCCCAGTGTGACTCGATGCTGATTGGCGATCTCGCCCAAGCCAACACCTTCCCTTATATTCAGGTGCAAAATAACACGGCCAAGGTGGAGCACGAAGCCTCTACCTCGAAGATTGGCGAAGATCAACTGTTCTACTTCAGCCAACGGGGGATTTCCGCAGAAGATGCTGTCTCGATGATGATCAGCGGATTCTGTAAGGACGTGTTTAACCAACTGCCGATGGAATTTGCGGTAGAGGCTGACCGCCTACTCAGCCTCAAGCTGGAAGGCAGTGTTGGCTAACCCCTTTCCTCTGCTGCCCACCTATTTTCTAGGGTAGGTGGGCTTGGGGGATGCTGCCGTTCCTCAACTGGAGGAGGTCAGTAGGGGTAATTCGCCCCAAAAGCATCACCATCACCACCCACTCACCCTCAATCCTTGATTTCTCAGTGGAAAGAAGGAAGCGCAAGCAAAAAGCATTTATTTTTGGACGGAGATACCCACCGGAATGATTATTGAAAACAGCGAGGTCATCCTTTCAGTTAAAGACCTGACCGCCGAGGTCGATGGCGTAGAAATTCTCAAAGGATT
>DATNQK010000829.1:0-10763 GCA_036704065.1 Stenomitos sp. | reverse complement strand
CCGCCTGCGGATACCGTTGATCAGCCGTTACGGGCGCTTATTTTCGATAGCTACTATGACCTGTACCGAGGGGTAGTGGTCTATTTCCGAGTTATGGATGGCAGTGTTAAGCGGGGTGATCGCGTCCGTTTGATGGCCTCTGGCAAAGAATACGAAATCGATGAATTGGGCGTACTCTCCCCCAACCAAACCCCAGTATCAGAACTGCATGCTGGAGAAGTGGGCTATTTTGCGGCTGCTATTAAGGCTGTTGCCGATGCACGGGTGGGCGATACGATTACGCTGGCTGCAACTCCGGCTGCGTCTGCCCTGCCAGGGTATGTAGAAGCCAAACCCATGGTGTTTTGCGGCATGTTTCCCATCGATGCTGATCAATTCCCCGAACTCCGAGAGGCACTAGAGCGCCTGAGCCTGAACGATGCAGCGCTGCAATACGAACCTGAAACATCAAGTGCGATGGGATTTGGGTTCCGCTGCGGTTTCTTGGGCTTGCTGCACATGGAAATTGTCCAAGAACGCTTAGAGCGTGAGTATAACCTCAATTTGATCATTACAGCTCCCTCGGTGGTCTATCAGGTGACGACCATTAAGGGCGAGGTCGAGATGATCGACAATCCCAGTCGTCTTCCCGACCCCCAAGTCCGCGAAAAGATCGAAGAGCCTTATGTTCAGGTGGAAATGATCACCCCAGAGGAGTTTGTGGGTTCCCTGATGGAATTGTCCCAGAGCCGACGCGGGGTCTTTAAGGACATGAAGTACTTGGCCCAGGGACGGACAACCTTAACCTACGAGTTGCCCTTGGCTGAAGTGGTGACAGATTTCTTCGACCAGATGAAGTCGCGATCACGGGGTTACGCCAGTATGGAGTATCACCTCATTGGCTATCGCGAAAACGCGTTGGTCAAGATGGATATTTTAATTAACGGAGATCCCGTAGATTCCTTGGCGGCAATTGTCCACCGCGACAAAGCTTACTATGTGGGGCGCGCACTCGTCAGTAAGCTCAAAGAACTGATTCCGCGTCATCAGTTTAAGATCCCAATTCAAGCCGCGATTGGGTCTAAGGTGATTGCCAGCGAAAGCATTCCGGCATTGCGCAAAGATGTGTTAGCGAAATGCTACGGCGGTGATATTTCGCGGAAGAAAAAGCTGTTAGAGAAACAAAAAGCTGGGAAAAAACGGATGAAGTCCGTGGGACGAGTTGATGTGCCTCAGGAAGCGTTCATGGCCGTTCTCCGCTTAAAAGACGAATAAAGTAAAGGCTCAAAGTAAGCAAAGTGCCGCTCTTTATGGAACAAAGATGCGGCAGATGGCTTCTCATGGGTCATGATTTAGAGGGGGGCGATTGAGTTGCCCTCTTGAACCTGACGTTGTGTGTGATAGGAGGATTCGATGCGGTTCTGTCGCTCCGTCGTACTCAGCTTATTTGTTCTAGGGGTGGTTTGGGGGCCAGCAAGTGTACCTCCCTTACGCGCCGAAGAGGCAGAGTTAACGACTCAAGATGCTCAAGCGCAGATTAATATTCGAGCTTTAGCCAATACCCAATCCGACGTTGTGGGAGTGGGAACTGCGGGTGATCATGTTCAAGTACTCAGTCGTAGTCGTGGTGAAGAAGGGTGGACTTGGTATCGCATTAAGGTTCTAAAGTCCGGTATTTCAGGATGGGTACGCGGCGATCTGATTAAAGTGCAAAGTGCGGCAAAACCTTCTGCGGCAAAGCCTTCAACGGCCTCCGTACCTTTAGTGCCCCCGCGTGTACCTGCCTCTGCTAAGTCTGCTGCCTCGCCTCAGCCGTCTGAGGCGAAACCTGTGGCGACCAAACCTGAACCGCTCAAATCAAAACCGACAGAAGCCGCGAAACCCCCTCAACCTGCGCCGTCAAAGAGTGAGCCGTCAGAGCCATCGAGTGCGACATCGGCCTCAGCGGAAAGTCCATCGAGTACGGGAACGGTTGTCGCCTTTTCTACCTCGACCTATGCAGTGCGTGTGTTTAGCGAAGCAGGGCAACTGCGCATGAATTTGTATAACCGCAAAAGTCAACAGGTCGCTCTAAAGTCTGGCCCTGTTGAAAGCAAAAGTTCTAAGACTGGAACTACTTATACCTATAGTGGTGACGGAAACAGTGATTTGCAGGTTGTAGTTTCTGTCCCTCTAGAAGGACTGCCCATGTTGACTGCTAAAGCGTTAGGCGAGTCGCTGCAAGAGCAGTCTGAAGCCGTGTTGCAGCAGCCCAAAACGCCTTAAGCGGTCTAGGCTTGACGGGGAGGGGGGTTATCTCTCCATCTCTTATGACGGTTAACCGTAAGCAATCTCCTCGATTCCTGAAGGTGCTTTTGTCAGAATGATGAATGTAAGCAATTGGGTTCGCCCCAGGAATGAGACAATGACAACCTTCTCTCTCGAATCGGTTTATAACTGGTATCGCAGTTTGGTTGCCAACCCTAAATATCGTTGGTGGGTTATTGCTGGTACGGTGCTTTATTTATTTAGCCCCTTCGATATCTCCCCCGATTTTATTCCGTTTATTGGTCAGATTGATGATGCCATCGTTGTCACGTTATTGGTTAGCGAACTGGCGCAGGTCTTAAAAAATCGCAGTGCTGCCTTTAAGCAGCGTAATAAGCCTGAAGAAGCTTCTTATACCCCTACCCCCATCGACATCGATGTTGATGCAGTTGAAATGAAGTAAAGCGCTACAAGTGAATGGCTTAATAGACGACACGGCCTTTAGGTCGTGTCGTTTTAGTATGGACAATATTCAATTGATTTTTGTGGTGCTAGTGTTTAACCACTTCTTCCACAACTTTGAAGCTTTATGGGTTTAGTGAGAGTCTCATGCCTAGGGATTTTGCAGGAGTTAAACTAACTCATATTGCTTGAAATTACTGAAATTATGAGTTGAAATTTTTATTGATGTTTTATGGTCTGAAAGTAAAAAATATTGATACTGATTGCCCTTAAAGAGATATTGGGCGTTTGTATGAAAAAGAGATAGTTATAGTTCTGGAACGTCGTTAACAAAAAAGCATCTGCTTTCTTAGAGAAAACAGATGCGCTGCCCTTACAGTTTTAGCTTGGGTGGTTGATGAGTTTTAAGACCGGCCACCTTTTTGTCCTGCCTCTCTTGCTTCTTCAGAAGTAAATTCATGAGCAGTTCCTTTTTCATGGGCGGCTACGCCACCTTTATGTCCTGCTTCTCTTGCTTCTTCAGAGGTAAATTCATGGGCAGTACCCTTCTCGTGGGCGGCTTTTCCACCTTTGCTTGCAATTTCGCGTTGCTTGTCTTCGTCCATAGATGCAAAACCTTGTTTTCCAGAATCAGACGATTCATTTTGATTGGCCATGGTAAATCTCCTGTGGTTATATACAGATATAAAACAAGTTAGATTTACTCTAGCAATGCAATATTTGAAAGTTCTCTGTCGGCTGGAATAGATTGAATTAATGCAATTATGACTCAAGCGGCTTATCTCTAAAAAAAGTTACGATTATCCCTTTTGATAGGGCGTAGGTGAGGGTGTTTTTTAGTTTTTTAAAGAGATGTATGGCTATTGATGAACACCAAAATAACTAGCATTTACCCCCAGAGATGGCGGCTCAAACTCTGGAGTAGTAGGCATGGCTACTTAATCGGATGGGGCCACAATTGTATCGCTCTAACTTATGGCGACAATGCAGACTTTTAGAACGAAATACTACATTGTCGCTCACTTGTGAAGTAGCCTAGTGCATCCTCAATCTAGCTTTGTTATAGTTCCAAGAGTGAATGCTCGAAGAGGCGCAAAAATTTATGCAACTGTAGCCTATTGGTCTTAATCCCCACCTACCAGTGGTCGGATAAATCCTTTGTCGTAGAACGCTTCCGAAATCTGCGGATTTAATGATTTAGCTTGGTTGTAATCTTGACGCGCAAGCTGAAGCTTCCCTTGGTCGTAGTAGGCCATCCCTCGACTGTAGTAAGCCGCAATAAATCCTGAGTCGATGGACAATGCCGCAGAGAAATCATTAATTGCGTCATTGAGCCGATGCAGCGAAAACAAAGCGAGTCCGCGATTGTAGTAGGCAGAGGTTAAGTTGCTATCCAAGGCGATCGCCCGACTGTAATCTTGAATGGCGTGGTCTATGTCCCCTCTGTCGGCGTAAGCCAACCCTCGACTAAACGTGTAATCAGCATTGTCTGGCTCTAACGCCAGCGCTTGGCTAAACTTCTCAATGGCAGCTTCGACTTGGCCTCGTCCTTGTAGCACAATGCCTTGGTTATAGTAATCCTCAGCCGACTGAGGTGCAATTTGCATAATGCTTTGATAGTCTTGCCCATTAATGCTGGCTAGCAAGACTCGGGGGCCTGCTTGGGCATAGGCACTGCCACTGCTCATTGCGGCAATTGCCCCTAGACCTACTGCTGTAACCCAACCTAACCGTTTCTTAATCATGAATAATAGCCCCTCCCACAGCTGAAACCTCAACAGTACGTTGCCTTTGCCGACATCTTTACTGTTCCACAGCACTCCTCGCTAGCCTGTGCGCTGCATCGCCAACCTTGGTGATCCATATCACGGTAAGATATCGATCAATAATTTTTTGGGTCAGAATCGATTACTTTTTCTAATCTCTTCTAGGTCAATCTTAGCTCTAAACAGCGGTTGCAGACGTACATGCAATAAGTTTTAAACTGATTATTAAGGTCGCAACCTGACACATTGGCATGAAATGAGAACTTCCCATCCTCCACACATCGGTGCATCTGTAGGCTTAATGCTTCTCTGTCTAATGTTTGCTGCTAGAACATTGTTGTGGGCTCAATCCGCATGAGTAATTCGTTCGATTCTTTGCCTACTCCTGCGTCTTCAACACCGCTAATTGAGTTGAGGGGTATTTCTAAGCAATTTGGCGACTATATCGTTTTAAGCGACGTCAACGTATCCATTTATCCTGGAGAATCGCTGACCATTTTGGGGCCTTCGGGCACCGGAAAGTCCACCTTATTGCGCATTATGGCAGGGTTGCTTACTCCGGATGCAGGCGCGATTTACATCAATGGTCAACATTATCAACCGGAAATTGACGATCCTAATCGCTTTATCCGCATGAGTATGGTGTTTCAACAAGCCGCTTTGTTCGATTCTTTAAGCGTTGCCGAAAATGTCGGTTTTTTCCTTTATCAACACTCTCGGCTTTCGCGTAAACGGATTCGTGAATTAGTAGAAGAAAAACTAGAACTGGTTGGTTTGCCAGGTATTGCAGACCTTTACCCTGCCGAACTTTCTGGAGGGATGCGCAAGCGAGTAAGCTTTGCCCGTGCCATTCTTGATGACCCAGACAATACTGCGGATGACCCTAAAATTTTGCTGTACGATGAGCCTACTGCGGGTCTAGATCCGATCGCTTCAACAGTCATTGAGGATTTAATTGTTCATTTGCAAAAGAATTCTGGCTGTGAAACCTATGCAATTGTGACCCACCAGCACAGCACCATTCAACGTACAGGCAAACGTCTGATTTTGCTGTATCAAGGCAAGGTGCATTGGCAAGGCACCCTAGAAGAGATGAAACGCTCAGATAACCCCTACCTTCAGCAATTTTTGAATGGGAGTATTCATGGCCCGATGGATGTTCTAGGGGCTGGCCTCTAAAAAGGGGGCTTTGGGCTTGATGCATTGATTCTGCTTTGACCGATCAACCCTTTTACCGATTAAATAGGCTGATAGAGTGGGAAGGGAATGTATACCGGG
This sequence comes from Stenomitos sp., assembly GCA_036704065.1. Lineage (GTDB taxonomy): Bacteria > Cyanobacteriota > Cyanobacteriia > Thermosynechococcales > Thermosynechococcaceae > JAAURS01. Next base: position 5,031 of record DATNQK010000829.1, on the reverse strand, counting down.
TACAGCGTGAAAGCTCGGCTACATTGTGCCTAGGCTGCTTCTAGTTTGAAGTGGCGCTACGGCTGTACATTTTCCTAAATCCTAAGCTAGAAGAAACCATAGCGTATTTTGAACGAGTTCGTGCTCCCCTAGCAGAGGAGTGCAAGTTAAGGGAGGCAATATGCGATCGCGTGCTGTTCGGGAAGGCTCAGTGGGGTTACTCATCCTTGCGGGGTTCGGGTTGACGCTAGGGGTCATTGCATGGCTGAAGGGCGCAAATTGGGGCGGCAGCTATTCCTTTGCAGTTGAACTGTCGGATGCCTTGGGCTTAGATGTTGGCAGTGCAGTCAAATACCGTGGCATCAAGGTGGGACGTGTCCGCTCCCTCACCCCAAGTGTGAATGGAGTGACTGCCCAGGTTGATATCAGCCCTGCCTCCCTGGTGATTCCTCGTGATAGTGATGTATCGGTGACTCAATCTGGATTTATTGGCCAAGTAGAGTTGAGTATTCAACCCACCCAGAAAGTAACGAGTACCGCAGGTGGCAGCTTATCGCCCTTTAAACCTGGCTGTGACGCAACAGTCATTTTGTGCGACGGCGATCGCCTACAGGGAAGCGTTGGTGCCAACTTTGACGAACTGATCCGCGCCACGACTAAGCTTGCGACCATCGTGGGCAATAGCGAACTGATTGATACTGCGGATAAAACCCTTAAGACATTTTCTGTGACTGCTCAAGACCTGAGCCAACTCTCTCGTAGTGCCAACCGCACCCTCAAAGACGTTTCTGTTGCGACCCGTAGCTTTACAGGGTTAAGTCAAGATGCCAGAGGTCAATTACAACAATTTGGTAGTGCGGCCCGCTCCGTGACTAGGGCGGCTGACCAAGTTGGGAATATTGGCACTCAGTTTAGTGGCACTGCGACCCACCTCAGCACAGCAGCCGATGAAATTGCCACTTTGGTGCAGGTCAACCGCGGTACTTTAGTGAATCCTCTAGATAACTTACAAGATGCCAGCCAAGACCTGAAGGTTGCTGTGAAAGGGCTTGGCCCCATTGTCAGTCGGGTGGAAAAAGGCAAGCTGCTCGATAATTTGGAAACCCTAGCAGAGAACGGGGCAAAAGCCTCCGCAAGCTTAAAAAGCCTCACTGCCACCGTCAATAACCCTGTCACCTTATTAGGGTTAGCCCAAACCCTAGATTCTGCCCGCGTTACCTTTCAAAATACGCAGAAAATTACGACTGATCTAGAGCAGGTGACTGGAGATCCAAAAGTTCGCCAAAATTTAATTAAGCTGATCAATGGCCTCGGCAAGCTCGTGTCGTCGACCCAGATACTAGACCAACAACTGGTGGCTGCCCGCCAGCCTGTAGAACCGGTGCTACCTGCGGTGCCTTCTCTGACGTCTCCTTCTGCTTTCCCATCATTGACTGGCCCTGAAACAGCAATGAACTTTTTCTCGAAAGAATCCATGCCAGAAGCCACTTCTTTTAGTGTTTCGGTCAGTCCGTTAACGGCTCCGCCTTAAGGGTGACAGACCCTTTACTGGTCTAAAGTGTGAAATGAGCGGTTTCTATTTTCAGGTTTAAGTTCCTTATCACGATAACAACGAAGACTTATGGATCGTTCTAAACTAATTGCGATCGCCACAGGCGTTTTTTCGCTTTTCATCGGGCTTTTGTACCTGATTTTGGTACAACTGTTAGATTTTCGTGGCGAAATGATTCCCGCACCCATGAGTTTCTTACTATTGTCAGACTTTATTGGGCTTCGCTATAGTTAAAGAAGCCAGGTTTCCTGGAAAGGTGTTCTTTACATTTACGCTTCGGGTTCATAACATTGGTTGCTTTTCTGCTGCGTCCAATTAAACCGCGATGGCTGCACCTTAGTTTTCCATCCACACTTTACCTGTGCCCAATTTTAGAACTTCTGTTGCAAGAAGTACCGCAGGAGTTACAGTGCGAGGTACGTTTGGGTTTACAAGAAGCGCTTGTAAACGCAGCGAAGCACGGAAATGGCTTAAGCCCTTCTAAATTTGTTTCTGTGCGGTATGCACGATTTCAGGATCGGCACGAATGGGTTATTGCAGACCAAGGAGAGGGATTTAGACCCCCTCACATTTGCACACCGCCCCTCCCCAATGATGTGTTGCCCGAAGATGGTTGCGAGTGCGGTCGTGGGCTTTATATCCTGTTCCAGATTTTCGATCAGGTTCAGTGGAATGCTGCGGGTACAGAACTGAGTTTGGCAAAGTATTTAGATTAATTCTTGCGAAAGCGTCAGGGTAGATAGAGGCTGATATCAGAAGCTAGATGCAGAAAAGGACAAAATAACTAATCTCGGTTAAAACCAATCCTTATATCGCATCCTCACAAAAGCCAGATCTGACGAGTATCATAGTGAGGATAGAGAAGCAACTCTCTTTTGTACTATGCCAGCCTCAGAACCCAAACAATTTACGATTACTACGCCCCTTTATTATGTAAATGGGTTGCCGCACATTGGAAGTGCCTACACAACAATGGCAGCGGATGCATTGGCTCGCTTCCAACGGTTACAAGGGTGCGATGTCTTACTGATTACTGGCACTGATGAGCATGGGCAAAAGATTCAGCGTACGGCTGAGCAGTTAAATCGCGATCCCCAAGCACATTGCGATGAAATAGCGGCGGGTTTCCAAGATCTATGGCAACGGCTCAACATCCGCTATGACCGCTTTAGCCGCACCACTAGCGATCGCCACGCACGCATTGTGAATGCATTTTTCCAGCGGGTCTGGGACAAGGGCGATATCTACATGGGGCAGCAGCAAGGCTGGTACTGTGTTGATTGCGAAGAGTTTAAAGAAGAGCGCGATTTACTGCCTGAAAAGCGCTGTCCGATTCATATTCATCGTTCCGTTGAATGGCGCGACGAGCAAAACTTTTTTTTTCGCCTCTCACGCTACCAAGAGGCCCTAGAGCAGCACTATAAAGACCACCCTCACTTCATTTCACCTGAGATTCGTCGCAATGAAGTGTTGAGCTTTGTCAGCCAAGGTCTGCAAGATTTCTCTATTTCCCGAGTGAATGTCTCTTGGGGCATTCCGGTGCCCGCTAATCCGCAACACACACTCTACGTTTGGTTTGATGCACTGCTCGGTTACGTGACGGCGCTGCTCGAACCGGAAGACGAACCCACCCTAGAAAATGCCTTGGCTAAGTGGTGGCCCATTAATTTACACTTAACGGGCAAAGATATTCTGCGATTTCACGCCGTTTACTGGCCTGCATTGTTGATGGCTGCAGACTTACCGCTGCCTGACGCTATCTTTAGTCATGGGTTTCTTACTAAAGATGGCCAAAAAATGGGTAAAAGTTTGGGAAATACCCTAGATCCCTTTGAATTGGTAGATCGGTATGGTTCTGATGCCGTTCGCTACTACTTCCTCAAAGAGATTGAGTTTGGTCGAGACGGAGATTTTAACGAAACCCGCTTTATTAATATTCTCAATGCTGACTTGGCCAACGATTTAGGCAACTTGCTGAACCGTACTTTAAAGATGGTGTTTAAGTACTGTGATGGCGTTGTACCTGACGTTGCCGTTCACACCATTCCTCAGGACTGGCTGCTGGTTGCCCAAGCTCAGACCGCTGGAGAACGGTCGGCTCAGGCGTATCAGACCTTGAACTTTAGTGCAGCTTGCGACGTTGCATTGAACCTTGCTCGGATTGGTAACAAACTGATCGACGAGCAAGCGCCTTGGAGCCTTTACAAAGCAGGTCAGATTGAGGCGGTTCATCAAGTGCTCTATGCAGTGCTGGAAGGGGTTCGCCTTGCTGCTTACCTGCTTGCGCCTGTTACGCCCCATCTGAGTAACAAAATTTACCAGCAACTGGGCTATGCAGTAGATTTCAATCAGTGTGAGGGCCTGCAAGCCCTGATTCCAGATACAATTCATCGCCAATGGGGAACTCTACCTTCGGGGCAAGCGTTAGGGACCCCAGACCCTGTATTTCAAAAACTACCCGCTCTAGAGCTAAATTCTGTGTAGCTATCCTTCTGGTTACATTTTTTTGTACTTTTTCAAAATCTCTTTGTTTTCCTCAATAATTCTTGAACTTGCATCCTTTCCATTGACTTGTATGCCTAAACCTGAGACAACAGAGAAGCAATAAGGTTTTTTAATACCCCTTCCATTCTGGGATTTATCCGTTCTGCTTGACTCGTAAGCCATTAGACTGTTCACTCCTTGTCCCAGGTACTTATATAAAGTTCTTTTGTTTTCGGTTGATACTCTTTTTTTGTCCGGTACGTGCGCTTAATTGATTTTTAATACTCATTTATTTTTTAATAAGGGATTTGAACTTTGTGATTAATCATTCATCAGTACAAGATTCTATTTTTACGCCCGAGCAGGTTTTAGAAAATCGGGGTCGGGTGGCCATCTTTATTGATGGGTCTAATTTATTCTATGCCGCGTTACAGTTAGGCATTGAAATTGACTACACGAAGCTACTTTGTCGGCTCACGGGCGGTTCGCGGCTCTTGCGTTCTTTTTTCTATACCGGCGTAGATCCAACCAACGAAAAGCAGCAAGGGTTTTTGCTGTGGATGCGGCGCAATGGATATCGTGTAATTACTAAGGAATTGGTGCAATTGCCAGATGGCTCTAAAAAGGCCAATTTAGATGTGGAAATTGCAGTCGATATGATTGCGCTAGTGGGATGTTACGACACTGCTATTTTAGTCAGTGGCGATGGGGACTTGGCCTATGCAGTGGATGCGGTCAGTTATCGCGGCATTCGGGTTGAAGTGGTGAGCCTCCGCTCAATGACGAGCGATAGTTTGATTAATGTGGCAGATCGCTATATCGATTTGGACTACATCAAAGAAGATATTCAAAAAGCCCCACGGGTGGGCTACACGTACCGTCCCTTGACCGGTGTGAGTGCGGTTGAGGTCAACCATGACCGTCCTGAGGGTTCTACTTTCGATGAGTAAGCCGCGCTGCAATTCTATTGCGGGTTGGCGTTGGGTCGGTGTTTATTTTGGCTTAGGGCTTGTAGG
>DATNQK010000828.1:0-6721 GCA_036704065.1 Stenomitos sp. | reverse complement strand
CACCAATTCTCGCCCAATCAGTTGGGCCGCAAAACCACCCGCGATCGCACTTGCTATCCCTCCCGCTTGGGCAGGCGATATCGTTTGACCATAAAGCCGCCCCAATAACGTCACCATACTCACCTGTACCGCAGTCAACACAGGCATCGTCGTAAAAGGCAACGGCACAGCCGCCACCGTCGCCGCCATCACCGAGAACGGCAAAATATACCGTCGCCCCGCATCGCGATACATCGTGCCAATGCGATCGCTAAGGCCCCCTTGAACCAACAATTGGCGAATCACATTAGCCTCCGCTTGAGGCAACAACTCCGCTAAATTCTCAATGAACGCATCAAACCCATATAGCACTGGCGTATAGCCATCTTCTTCTAAAGTGAAATCAATTAAGACCGTGCGATCGCACACATCTTTAAACTGGGCCTGAATCGCCTGTGCCGCACGTTGCACCTCAGCCAAACCAGGCGGATAGTCAGGATGATCCGTAATCGAGGCTGGATACACTTCATGCAAGCAAGTAATCGCCAATAGGCAAGGAATATGCGGATGCGCACGCCGTAAATCCATCAACAAGCGATGCACCGCATCCGTAGCAAAATCTGTCACCTTCAGCGTTGCCACCAAAATCTGTGCCTGCGGCGTTCCAGGCGACTCCTGAGGCCGCAACAGCGCTTGCAACTCCGTTGTCACAACCGTCGGATCAGTGAACCCTTCTCCTAACCCCACCGTATCGATAAAGGTGAGTAATGACAGATCCTCTGTAGGGTAAGCATAACGCTGCGTATGCGCCGTATGGGGACGGAACCCCTGCCCCACAATTTCCGCAGAACTTCCTGTCAATGCTCGAATAATTGAACTTTTGCCCGTCTGCGCCTTACCAATCAAAATCACTTCAGTAGTAGGCAAACTGAGCCGGATTTGCTCCAGTACCTGTTGTAACTCCGCTTCATCCACCTGGAACCATTGCGTCGCCCACCGACTTGCAGGTTCTAGAGCCTGAGCTACAGTTTGCATCGGTTGCGCTAGCCACTGCCAAGGCGATCGCCTCACCCTTGAATCTGCAGCTTCCAAGTTTGCAGACTCATCCACACTATCGGAATCGCTAGGCTGCTCTGGAATTTGTGATGGATCTAACGGCATGATTACAAGCCACCCATCCCTAAACCCTCAAAAACCATACTCACACTGAAGTGCTTAGGCTAGGTCGTCTCTTCACTCGACCCTGGAGAATTGCGATATAGCGCATCAAGCTGCTCTCTCGCATCCTCCACAGTAATAGACTTCATCACCAACAACGGCTCATTAATCACGCGTCCGCTCTCATCCAACAGTTCAGGATGGGGCAGCACATCACCCTGAGCCGACGACGAATTAGAGCGAGGGGCATAACCGCGTTGAGACTCAATTCCTAACGCAAACAAGCTGCGAATCAGATTTCCGATCGCCAGTACAGCCAAAATGACGAACGCAACGATATAGAGCAGTTGCAACATGTCTCACGCTTCTCCCAGGCCCAACATACCGAGATATTTAACGTGCCTCAAGTATCGCTCAGCGAAGCACCCAAGCAATCGCCACAATATCCCTATTTTTATTTTGACAGGTTCTTCATCCGAACGTTATGAATTTTTGCACAGCTCAAACCCTAAACACCAATATCATCCTCCTGTGCTGATCGGTTACAGACCAAATCCAGAGGCAATATTTTCAGAATATGCACTTGAACCATGCAACAAGTGCAACAGTTTAATCATTAGAGACTTGCTTATCAGACTCAGACGCAGGCGTTTGACCCAAACGAAAACGAATCATCACCTGCCAACACTCCGCCACCAGATGATGCCACTTCATCATCACCGTGGTATCCACCCCTACTTGACTCCCCGTTGCCTTAAACAGACTGTGGGTTGCATTCACTTCTTGCAATGCCTGATCGACCCGCGTTAGTAAATCAGTACGGGCTTCGGCACTCAAAAACTGAATATCTTCATTAGAGAGCAAGACCTGCGCCCGGCTCAGCCAATATTGAAAATCGTCTAACAGCGGATCAAGGAGCGTCTTAAGCAGCTCTGGATCGGGTACGTTCGAGGAAATCATCGCAGCAAGTTATGACTGATATCAGCACATGTTTTATTCTAACCTTGTTTACAAAACTTCATTAAGCTGTCAGCACACCACAACTGCCTACCAGACTGAATGGCAACCATAGAAATCCTTTGCACCATCAAGGCAGAACAGGGAACTTGCTAGGATGAGGAAGTAAGTACGTACGCTGCCCTTCATTACCAGCCAACTTACATTCATTAGTTCTCCTTTCATTTACTCAATAGAGGGCTGTTCTTGGATTGGTCATCGCTTTGGACCTTTGCACTACCGCCAATTACAGGCGGCATCATTGGTTATTACACCAACGACCTCGCGATTAAAATGCTCTTTCGCCCTTATCGGGCCATCAAAATTGGCGACACAACGCTGCCGTTTACGCCAGGGCTAATTCCTCGAAACCAAGATCGCCTGGCACTACGCATCTCCAACGCCATCATGACGTCTTTGTTGACGCCAGAAGAGTTGCAAAAGGTCGCACAACGGTTACTTCAAACCGAACGAATGCAGGCTGCAATTCAATGGTTGTTGCAGCTTGCACTAGATCAAGTGAAGGCCGACACCCAGCAGAAATCAGCCGCCCTTTTGGCCAACATTTTGCGAGACTTTGTGGGGCAATCATTGCCACGGGTTACGGCAGTGCTGGCACGGCGGGACGATTTCTTAAAAGTGCAGCTCAACCAGATCTTTGATCAGATTCTGCTGGAGTATCGTCTGGCGGATGAGCAAGCCTTGCAGTTGGCAGACTGGATTATTGAAGATGCGCTGCCGCCTGATGTCCTCCGCCTCAGCCTCATCAATTTTTTGACAGATCGCAACATCACCATTCTGGATGAAGGGTTCCGGGAGAAAACCAGCGGCACCTATTGGGTGGTTGCCAACTTGCTGGGCGCACGCAATGCCTTGTTTCGGTTACGAGCCTTTTGTATTGAAGACCGAGAGGCCTGCAATGCACGCATTGCCGAATTGCTTCGGGCATTGGGGATTCGGCTGCGGCTTGCAGAATGGCTCGGTAGCTTATCGCTGCAAAACCTGCCAGTGGCAACCGTGCGCCAACTGCGTCAAAATTTCCGTCAAGGCATTCGGACTTACATTCAAGAACGCGGCCAGAACTTTTTAGAAAACTTGAGCAAAACCGTGAATTGGGAGGACACCGCAACAGTCATCTTGAGTCGCCTTCAAACATCAGCCGCCGTAGCTTCTTCCTTAGATGTTGTCAGTGCAGAACTAGCACTGATTTTAGAGCGCTACCTAGAACGAGACCTCGGAAAACTCGTGGCCCAAGCCATCCCAATTTTGAATCTCGATCAGGTGATTGTAGAACGGGTAAAAGCAACTCCGCCGGAATCTTTGGAAGAAGCCATTCAGGGAATTGTCAAGAGTGAACTGCAAGCAATTGTGAATCTCGGGGGTATTCTAGGGTTAGCGATTGGGCTATTTCAATCTCTACTGCTGTTGATTCGTTAATATTGCGGGGGATGACATGACCAGTTCGGCGAGCGTATCGGTTGTCTCGGCACAACCAGAGCCGCTTACACAGCCGGTTGTCCAAACCTTCGGTTTACAAAAGTCTTACCGCACCGGGTTCTGGCTCAATAAGGTAGTGACGCCGCTTCAACAATGTTCGTTGTCGGTTGATCAAGGCCAAACGTTTGGACTTCTTGGCCCTAATGGCGCAGGCAAGACGACGCTTCTTAAAACGCTTTTGGGCATTATTCGGCCTACAGCAGGTCGTGGATTTATTCTAGGTCGCCCCCTTGGCGATCGCGCGGTGAAGCAGCGGCTCGGCTACCTTCCCGAAAATCCTTATTTTTACGACTACTTAACGGGCTGGGAATTTTTACGGTTTACCGCAGGGTTGTTCCAAATTCCCAGCGATGTGCAGCGACGACGCATTCCAGAGCTATTGGATTTAGTAGGCCTGGCACAATCTGCTGCCAAAAAGAAGCAGATGCGGCGCTATTCGAAGGGGATGCTACAACGCGTGGGCATGGCACAGGCCCTGATTAACGATCCCGATGTGATTTTTCTCGATGAACCCATGTCAGGGTTAGATCCAGTGGGTCGGTTCCAGATGCGGGAAATCATCCTTTCCTTGAAGAAGCAAGGCAAAACGATTTTCTTCAATAGCCATGTGCTCTCGGATGTAGAGGTGATTTGCGATCGCGTTGCCATTTTGGCGCAAGGCAATTTAATTTGCGAGGGCACCCTTGACGAATTACTAGGGACCGAAACCGAGATTTATCAAATCCAAGGTCGGGGCGGTTCGCCTGAGATCTTGCATCGCTTAATGTCCAAACTGGAACTCCAAGGCGATCGCTGGCATGGTGAATTCTGCGGCGACCCAGAAACCTTGATGCAAGGGCTGCACCAAAGCCAAGGGCAATTGTTAAAGATGGATCTCATCCGTCCTTCTTTGGAAGATTTCTTTATCCAACAACTGCGATCGCGTGGCCTAGAAACCAGCCGATAACGTTCGTAGATCTTGGTTGCTCACCCATGAGGCGAGCAACCTTTCCAGGCTCAGTGCAATTTCCTCCCATGATATTGGCGAGTGCATTTTGTTCTGGGCAATACCTACGGTTGTTGCCCAGGTGCAGCTTGCATTTGTCGCGGCAAGCAACGCAACTGAACATTCAAGGGATAGGTCACCGTAGACCACCCTGGCTTACACTGGCCCGTCGGTTGTGCCAGCCCCCCGTTCGGAATCATCAGTTGTCCGGAAGAAGAGTTGCCTCCTCCGTCAGTACGGGCTCCTGTATCGAGTTGAACTCGAGTAGGTAGACACCCTAACTGCGGATTGAGCGGATATGTGGCAGGCTTCCAACCAGGCGCACATCCTCCCGGTGGCAAAGCTTGTACACTCACCGCAGGCACCTGTGGCGCAACAAACGCAATGCCTATATTTGTAAACAATGCAAGCGGAACCATTCCTCCCAAGCATCTCAGAAAATTCATCATTGTCCTTATCCTTGCCTCTTTGGCAGTACGAAGTTGAGACTATCTTCGTCCCAAGCTTGAGTAGGTGCCGTGATGCAAGCAGAGAATATCGATGAGATTGGCCCAGCTTAGCTGTGATACATGACCCATCTCAGGGAAACGACTAGCACATTTCTGTATGAGAGGCATTCGCAGAACTTATCAATTTCAAGCGATCCAACATGGTAAACCAGTATTAGAAGTAGGGTTTCTGAAGCTATTCCCAACTCGCGAAGCGCAGAGGTTAACCATGATTGAAAATATTTTGTTGGCAGATTCAGGTACAGGGCAAACCGAACAAATGCTAAATGCCCTGATGGAGCTTCCCGCTATTCAACGGGCTACGGTAACCGTTCTGCACGTTGTGCCGCCACAAGTCACCACCGAAGGCATGCAAGACAAGCGCGAACAAGGTGCTAAAACGCTTGCTAAATCAGTGGAAAAGCTGCACCTCGACCCTAGCAAGTTCGTGGCTATCAATACCATGCTGCGAGAGGGAGAGCCCAAGGACGAAGTCTGCCGCGTTGCCGAAGAGATCAACACCGATTTGATCATTATGGGTTCGCGAGGCTTAAAGCGTTTGCAGTCGATCTTAGAAAACTCCGTCAGTCAGTATGTCTTCCAGCTTTCTTCTAAGCCGATGCTGCTCGTCAAAGACGATCTGTACGTCAAGCGGATTAACCGGATTATGGTAGCCGTCAACGCCTCAACGTCTGCGAAAGAATCCTTAGATTTAGCGCTCAAATTGTTACAAGATAACAAGAACGGCAAGCTCATTCTGGCTCATATTAGCCCCAACCTCGGAGAATTCAAGAACTTAACGGCAGCAGAGGCTGAGCGCGAGCCGTTGCTAGCACCTGCCATTGCCGCAGCAAAGCAGCGTGGCGTTGCCTATCAATGCGTTGCCATGTCTGGGAAACCGGGTGAGTCTATCTGTGAGATAGCAGACCAAACCCATGCCGATTTACTCGTCCTAGGCTCTCCAGATCGACGTCCCTCCGTCGCCCGAAGCCTACCCGACCTGGATCGATTATTAGGAAACTCTACCTCTGACTATGTCCGGGTGTATGCTCCCTGTCCTGTTTTATTCTGTCGTAAAGGTGAGTAAGGTTCTTGGTAGCGATACAGTGCGGCGATCACACCTTTGAGGGCATCCAAGCCATCATCTTCGACAAAGACGGTACCCTTGCCGCTGTTGAGTCCTACCTCAAAAGTCTAGGTCAAAAGCGAGCACGTCTTGCGGACGCTCGGGTTCCTGGGGTTCAAGATCCGCTCTTGCTGGCTTTTGGCTTAGAGCAAAGCGGACTTAACCCGATGGGACTGCTTGCCGTGGGAAGTAGACGAGAGAGTGAAATTGCAGCCGCTGCCTACATTGCCGAAACGGGACGGGATTGGGCAGAGGCATTGCAAATTGCAGTGGCTGCATTTCAAGAAGCAGATTCATTTCTACCATTCAAGGCCACCCATACGCCGCTATTACCTGGCATTGGAGACTGGCTGGCGCAGCTTGCAGCATCGGGCCTCAAGCTAGGCATATTGTCTGCCGATACGGCTGACAATATCCAGAGTTTTATTGAGACCTATGCACTGAATAGTTCTATCTGTAATTTTCAAGGTGCAGAGGGCATACTCAGTAAGC
>DATNQK010000827.1:0-21661 GCA_036704065.1 Stenomitos sp. | reverse complement strand
TGAGGATGGTGCGGGTGATGCCGATGTCTTCCAGAGTGTTCTGGATTGTTTGTAGGGCTGCGGGGTCTTGGGCGGGGTGGTAGCGGGAGTGGCGATCAATGTCGATGATTGCCCAGCAGGTTGTGGCAGCGGGGCGGATGCCGATCAGGATGTTGGGGTCTTGATGGTGACTCCACATCTCAACAGGGCACAGGGGATAGCCTTTAATGGTTTCCCATTGCGGTTTGTCGGGATGGGACGGTGGAGCGGCGTAGATCCAGTCCCAGCCGTTGGGGAAGAGGTTGGTTAGTCGTTGACCTGTTTCGGACAGGGGTAGAGCTGCGCCAAGAGGGCGGCGATTCGATTGCGGGGGATGGTATTTGCCAGGTTTGGGGGTGCGGCTGGACTGGGATGAAAAATTTTCTTTTGCTCGTTCTTGCGCGTACACTCGTTGACTCCCTTCGATTTTCGCGATGTCCGATAGGGGGGAGCCATGCTGAGTTTTTCACACACCTTGATATTCATGACAAGGTGTGTGAGAATTTTAAACATAGTGAAATCAGGGTACCTAACGTCTCGTCGCCAAACAAAAGGTTAGTGTCCCCGACCCCTATCAAAAAATTGAATATTACAAACTCCCGACTGTTTATAGTTGGGTTTTTTGTTTTTGTGGCATCTACGTCTCTACATCACCTCCTTAACGGGGTATTCTCTCCTTTAAAGCTCGGTTTAATCAAGTCTTATCTCAACATCGCAACGATTCCCACCAGCTTTGGTCGAAAAAACCTCAGAAGGCTCTTGCAACCAAAGCTAGCCTGTTACACTATTGAAAAATCTAGCTTTCCAATTACTTGTGTAGACAATCAGTGGTATTCATTTTTTACCATTGATTGTCTGTATAAACAAGGGACTTAACGAAAAAAGTTTGCTCAGAAGGATTTATTGTGACTCTTTTACGCATCAAGCCTGAAGACTGCTCACCGTTAGGAAAGGTCGTTCTCAAGCACATGCAAGAAAACGATATGAGTCTCCGTGAGTTTGCGAGAGTTGCTGGAATTACCCATCCAACGTTGAGAGCACACTGCCTAGGTCAAGGCAACCCTACGGATACGACCTTGCGTAAGTTATCGACTGTACTGAAAGTACATCCAATGGAACTCTATTTTTTGGCCTATGGAGATCGAATCAAGTCTCTAGAGAACGAGCCTAAAAATAGTATTTTTAAGCCCATCATTGAAGCAATCGACCAGATCATCAATCGCGTTCCTGCATAATCCTTGCTCCTGAAGAGAATAACAGAAATTAGGATGATGCCCTGCCCTGCGGCTGCGTAACCCGTCTACCCTAACGAAAACGACTCACAAAGTTAGGAGCTGATTTTTCCAAGAGATTGAGGAGGTCTGCAACAGACATCGGTGGGTTCCGCAGCCAGCTCACCTGATTTTGAAGCACTTCAAGCATCGATTCAGGGAACAAGTCGTACAGGGATGTCAGGAATCGATCGGCACTTTGAGCCTCAACCCGAAACTGACTTAAGGATTCGGGCGGGAAATGCTTCAGGTTATCGGTCACAATTACCTGGGCTTTGGCAATCAGCGCCGCCGCTAAAACATGGCGATCGCCGGGATCGTTATCCATGCAGGGCAGCAGACGCTCAGGGACTTCGAGCATCGCATCGGGAAAGGCGGACTTGATTTGTTGCTCTAGGCGCGATGCCTGCTGCGCCTTGATTTGCTGTTTAGCCACCAGGTTACGCAAGGCCCCATCCAAGATTTCTTGAGACCAGTGAGGGCGATATAACCCCGCTTCAGCAGCACAGAGCAAAGTATCTCTCAAGTACATCGGATAGAGCACACAAGAATCAAGGATGACAGGGAATACAGCCATTCGATCCTAGTCTTTACTTTCTACTGAAGAAGCATCCGCCGCTTCATAGAACCCTAGTTCCTGACTGAGCGCAGCCAGCTCGCCCAAAGACTGACGCCGTTGGCCGTCTCTGCGCTGTTTGTACGCCATCAAGTCTTCAAACCGAATCCGTCGGTGAGTACCGACCTTAATAAAGGGGATCTGGTTCTGGTCTAGCAGGGTATAGAGGTAGGGTCTTGAAACGTTTAGCAACTCAGCCGCTTCCTGACTGCTCAAGTAATGGTCATAAGGGACGAGTGAAATAGCCCGTCCCACAGCCATCAAATGCGTGACCTGACGGAGAACCTGATAGACGGAATCTGGCAGGGGCATCTCTTCCCCATCCATGCCTACCAGCTTAGGATGGGCTTGCTCTAGCATCATCTCCAAACGTTTGATCGATTGGGTGTCTAGTTCCGATACAAAGACCGGATCGGAAAGTTCAATGGATTTGTTCATAGAAAACCCCACTAGGGCAGACTCTTTTAGTATAACTGTAATAAATGTAATATTAGTCACAAGTGTAAAAGCGGTCGAGCTTTCGGGGAAAAGCTCTCGTTTTAGTCAACTTTGACTTCTTGGCGATTGTTGCAGCGAACGACGATTTCGCCGTCGAGCGCTTTCACTAAGTCCTCAACAATCCAGTGCTTTACGTTATCAGGGTCTGCGATCGCCAGTACCGTTTCTAACTGAGCAAAAACCGGAGGAGCACCGGAAGCCCTTGACACGGATTCTCAGGCGTACAATGGAAAACCCTGCGATGGTTGTCCCACCAACCCATAGTGTAGACGGGTGGGTTCGGGCAGGAAAGGCCCGCGCAACCGAGAGGGAGCAATTCAGGCAAGGCTGCGATCACCAATGAATTCAAAGCTTCTAGCTAACACACTTGTTGAAGCCACAATGAACACGGTTGCATATCTATTGCTTCTCGCTCACAAACTCCTTGAAGCACACATGATGCAGTAATCAACGTCCGCTGAGCAGATTTAGCATAGTAAAGGTTCAAAGAATCCTGGGAACTTAGCCCAAACAAACGGTAAGCCTGAGCATTCTGTAACCAACTAGTCAGGGTTTCAATGGTTGTTAAACCAGTTTTTTGTAAAAAGAAAGCAGAGTCAAAGTGGTCTGGATGATTGCATTCTTCTAAGACAACATCCAAAACTTCGGCAATTCCCAGAAGAGAGTATGTTTCTTGAACTTGGTTTAATGCCAGTAAAGTGGTCGCATCAAGTAGATGAATCAAGGGTTTGTCGCCTCCCCCTGAAGAGTCCAACTTTGTAACTTATGTTGTATTTCTGAAGTCTTTTTTCCTAGGATTTCGGCAGCACGCGAAGGTGTAATAGGATTTTCCTTTGTGTCTTCCTTCAATAAAGCGGTATAAACCAAACGCTCCAGGCGGCTCAACCGATTCGGCTCAGGCAAATCGGGCTTTTCTTCGTGCGGACCATACTTTTTATTGAGTGTCCCCAGTTGTTGGCCCTGCTGCTGCCTAGTAATTATGCCTATCTGTTCAGCACGATATAGTACCGTTCGGAGGCTGACACTGTAGCGGAGTTTAATGTCTGCCAGCAAAGGTTCAGGTAACCATTGCTGACGATAAGAGCGTAACTCTCTGTGAACAACGATTTTGGGTAGTAAAACTGCACCAGCTAAATGATTAGCAGCTTTTTCACGAGGATCTGAAGATTTTGTGCGAACTTGTGGCTGACGATACTCCCGACGATGCAAAATCAAATGAGCCAGTTCATGTAGAGCGGTGAAAAATTTCCTTTCAGTACGGTGTCTAACGTTAATGACAATTACACAGCCCCAATCATCTGTATAAGCGGAAAAGCCAGATATTTTCTCAGGCAAAGGATACTGAAGGACTTTTAGCCCCTTACTCTCAATTAGAGAAATTACATCTCCGATAGGTGCTGATTCTCCAACCCCTAGCCAGCTCCGTACTTCCTTAGATAAATCCTCCACTGAGTCTTCATCATATCCTTCCAAAGGATACTGGGCTGGAGATACAGGGCTTTCACCAACCAGTTTCTCCAAGGTCGCATACTCGGAAATCTTTTGAGTCAAATGCTCTCGAACAGTTGGCGTCAGTGCAGAAGGCTCATCAGCACGAAATAAAAGAGATGACAATATCTGTTGAAATTCGCTGCTTTGTTGCAGAGGTGAACCAAGAAGAAGGTCAACAGGTACATTCATGACTCGCGCCATATTAGTCACTTGAAGCAGAGCAGGGTCACGTTCACCGCTCTCCCAAGCCGCAATTGTCTGACGCGTTACACCTATTTCTTCACCTAGTCTTTCCTGCGTAAAACCTAACTGCTCACGGTACAAACGTATACAGCTAACATTTGTCATATTATTTTTGATTATTTTTGATCATGAATGTTAAACGTCTGCTACACTATTAGTGGCTGTGCTGGAGAAGACTCAAGCGAAGCAACCAAAGAGGCATTTAGTAGAAATCTCATCGCAAGATCAGTGATTTTGCATGTACTTCGTGTAATCAGAAATTACTTAATGTTATTTCTGGTTAGCCAATTATGCCTCAACTTGGAGCACTAATCATAGATCTTTTAACAAAATCTATGATTAATTTTTAAAAACCATGTCAACAATGTCAGATCTACTATCTAGGAGTTAACAATTTATGGCAAAAAATACTGGAAACGGCTACCGTCGTGGGGCTGTGGATAAACGAAGTCAAACTCGTAATCCAGTTACGGATCAGTGGGTAAAGAGAGATGCTGAAACAGGCCGCTTTATGGACGTAAAACAGGATGGCGAGCCATTCAAAGGGGTTCGCAAAGAAGATTCAATTTAAAACGGCTTGGGCAGGAGTGCTGCGGTGAGCACTCCTGCCAGCAGGTTCACAAGACTTGTAGTGGAGTCTTGCAACTAATCATCAATTCAGTTTTATCACCGCACTGTACATTTACCAAGGAATCGAAAAATGAACGGTGCTAATACAGTACAAAATTTCCGAGTTTGCATAGACGAGCTTACTTATGATATCGATGACGCAATAGTGACTGGACAACAGCTCTTAGACGCTGCTGGGAAAAGACCTTCAGACCAATACCTGCTTTATCAGGTTCTCCAGAATGGTCAGTTTGAAGGGATTCGACCCGATGAGTTGGTTGATTTGAGACGACCTGGCCTTGAGAAATTTCTCACCTTTGAGAGTGACAGAGCTTTCTTCTTCACGCTCGATAACCAGAAACGAGAATGGCCAGCACCAATAATCAGCGGAAGAATGCTTAAGGACTTGGCTGGTGTTGACTCTCAAACCTTTGAGGTGTGGCAAGAAATACGAGGAGGGGAGGATCGGGAAATCCCTGATCGAGAATTTGTGAGCTTGGAGCCAAAAGGTACCGAGCGATTTTTTACCGGAAAAAAAGCTACGACGGAGGGATAGACAATGAAATTTTTGCCAGAAAAGGATCGCCAGTATCTGAGCGATCGCGGTTTGACCTGGGATGAAGTAGCAGATGGAGCTAACAAAGGCATCATTCTAAAAAACTTCTCCCTGCCGGACGGGCGGTTTGATGTCCAAGCTGCTGACATCTTGATTCTTTTGCCAACTGGCTACCCAGATGTACCTCCAGACATGTTTTTTCTTTTGCCGTGGATTCGTCTGGTTCCAATCAGCCAGTATCCCAAAGCTGCCGATCAACCCTTCCCCTTTCAGGGGCAGTCATGGCAGCGCTGGTCTCGCCACAATAACGAGTGGCGACCTGGAACTGATGGGATTTGGACGATGCTAAAACGGGTTGAATTTGCTTTGGAGTCAGCAGCGTGAAAATTCAGAGCTTAACAATTCAAGAGCATCATGCTCAACTCTTACAAGAGTTTCTTTTGCCGGAGTCTGGTCATGAAGGCGCTGCATACTTGCTTTGCAGTGAAACTAACATTAAGGCCGATCCTTGGACTGGAAAACCACATCGAAAGTTCATTTCTTATGAAGTGGTCCCTGTCCGACAAGAAGAGATCCTTTCCAGTTCGCCTGAACATATCACTTGGGGCACTCGGTCTTTTGTAAATGCACTAAAACGAGCACAGGAAAAAGGAATGACTGTGGCATTAGTTCATAGCCATCCTGGCGGCTTAGGAGCATTTTCAGATCAGGACAATGCTAACGAGCCTGATTTAGTGAAGTTGACGCAAAACCGTAATGGTAATACAGCATTGCTGTTAAGTCTTCTAGTAACTCCTGACAAATCGTTAATCGGGCGAATTTGGGAGAGTCCAACCGAGTGGACACCGCTAGACTTAATTCGAGTTGTAGGAGATAGAATTCATCTCCATTATCCAGACCGAGGAAAGGGTAAAGCTTCTAATATTCTTCAGCGGCAGGCTTTAGCCTTTGGTGATATTCTCAACCAAGACATATCGAAGTTGAGGATTGGAATCGTTGGAGCTGGCGGAACAGGCAGTGCTATTGCTATGCTTCTACCTGGCTTGGGCTTTCGTAAAGTGGCACTCTTTGATAAGGACTATGTGGACTTTACGAATTTAAATCGCTTACACGGGGCTACTCTTGAAGATGCAGAAGCTAAACGCCCAAAAGTTCAAGTGATTGCGCGATCACTGCATCAACTAGGTTTGGGCATAGAGGTTCAAAGCTATCAAGAATGGATTGGTAATTCAGCCTGTCGCGATGCACTGAAATCCTGCGATGTGATCTTTGGCTGTACTGATGATCATGCTGGGCGACTTTTTTTGAATCGCTTTGCCTATTACTACTCTATTCCAGTAATCGATTTGGGATTAGCTATTGAAGTCTCTCAAAGTGAGCCTCCAGAAATCCAAGCTTTGGACGGACGAGTAACTGTATTACAACCAGGCTATCCCTGCTTACTTTGTCGTGGAGTAATTAATCCGGCGGTCGCTCGCGACCAAGCACTTAAGCAGCAGAATCCTGAAGAGTACAAGCGGCGTAAAGCTGAGGCTTATGTTTTAGGCGAAGGGGATCCAAGTCCATCCGTAGTTCTATTTACAACCGATGTGGCTTCAATGGGGCTGCAAGAGTTATTACATCGGCTGCAAGGTTTCCGAGGGAATAATGACACAGTGGCGCAGCGGGTTCGGAAATTCAAGCTGATGGAAGATCGCCGACAAGGATGTATCTTGAATACTAACTGTCCTGTATGCGGAGTAACCAAACATTGGGGACAAGGAGATATTGTGCCTTTTCTTGGAATGGTTGATTAAGCTATGAGATTCCGCAGCCTGTTTAGGCGATTTCTAGTGTGGATGCGTCACATTCGTCAACCTGATTTGGTTGCGAGGCGAGTTGCGATACATCCTTCAGCAGAACAACTGAAACCAGGAATGATGCTAGTTGTAGGCGATCAAACCTTACAAAAATGGGGATGTTTTCAATGTCCGGGCGGCTGTGGCGAAATTATTAAGCTCTCGCTCAATGCTAAACAGCATCCTTGCTGGGCAATCACAATCGACGGACTGGAACGCCCCACCGTCTCACCCTCCGTCCGTCAGCTAAATGATTGCCGCTGCCACTTCTGGATTCGACAAGGCACCGTTGAATGGTGTGCAGATTCATCCAAACCGAATTTTCTCTAAAGGAACCATCAGTTTTATTTGCTTTCGTCTTCAAGACTGGCCTTCAGTTTTGCTAAGAATGCCGGAACTGCCTTGAGGAGAACCTGATCTGCTTTCGTAAGCTGCTCTGGTTCAGGCAAATTTACCAGCTCTTCCAATGCCGCCTCAATTTTTCGTAGCGTCTTAACCCTGGAGAAAATAGGACTTGATGTCCTATTTTCTTTGTTCTCTTTATCCTGACCACTTAAAACCCTACGCACATGGCGAGTCGAAACACCGATCGCAACAGCTAACGCTGGGCCTAATGCCTTTTCGCCCTCCTTCGGGCGACCGCGCGTATCCCGATAATTGAGCGATCGCAGACGAACCGCCAGCCGCTCAATCTGGTCGCGGGAATAATTGACCCGCTTCTCATTCTCGGCCAGCTCCACCTGAAGCGATCGCTCTGGCTCAGCTTCGGCATCGAAGGACATGACATGCACGGGCACGAGGTCATCTGGAAAATGTTGATCGTACAGATCGGGGCTGGTATCTTTGAGAACCTGAATTGCCGCCAGTCGATGACCACCCGCCAGCAAGACCCCCTTGAGATCAACCACCAACGGTTCAATTAGCCCTAATGCTCCAATCGACTCGACTAAATCGGCAATATGGCGATCGCGTAAGGGTCGGGTATCTTCAGCTCTGGGTTGAATCCGAGACAGCGGTAGATTGATGCGTTGGGCGCGATCGCGTTCGGCTCTTTCCTCAGCCACTTGGTCTTGTTGATGAATGGCCTCAGCGGTCGAGGTCGCTTGGGCAAAAACCGCAGCACTATCAGAACGTTTTCTAGCCATTCATCACCCACTCTGCGATCGCTTTCAAGTCTACAGCGCCTCTGGAGGATGGCTCATACTGCATCAGCGGTAAGCGTTCAGCTCCAGCCCAGGCTAAGGCTGAATCTTGACGCACCATGAGCCGCTTCACTGCTGGATAGGCAGTAGCCAATTGTTCATCTAAGGCTTGATCCATCGAGCGGCGTAGATCGATTCTGCTTAAAACCAAAGCCCAACGGTTTGGGCCTCTGCGCTTCTTGTGTTGACGCAAGTTCAACTCATTCAGAACCCGACCTGCGCCCATGACAGCTAAAGGGTGAGCATCGGTGCATACTAGGGCTGAATCGGCGGCCACCAAACCTAGACGCTCTAAATACTCAACGCCAGGAGGGCAATCGAAAATTAAGGCATCGTAGTCTAAGGATGCAACGGCATCGGCTAAATCTTCAGGGTCGAGGGACTGAATGTTATGTCCGGTTAGGTCTGGGCCTCCTGGCAACACGTATAAACCAGGCGATGCTTCTAGAGGGGTAGGCGAACCTCCGGTCAGTAATTCAGCCGTGCCTGGTGCGGTGGGATTAGTGCCCAACACGTATGCAGCGTTGGACTGCGGATCTAAGTCGATGACCAGAATGCGCTGTCCCTGATGAGCGAGGACAGAAGCAAGGCCACAGGCAACGGTTGTTTTGCCTACACCGCCTTTTCTAGCTGCTACTGCAATCCGATGATGAGTCATGGGGGGATTTTATCACTCCGATTGGGCGATCACTGTTGTTCTCTATTCTCAAAGCAGCTCAGCCACAAACTATTTATCCCAAGATTTCCTATGCAGCAGAGTTCGAGCGGCAAAATTCCAAGAAAATTGAGATGTCCCAGCCCAGCCGATCGCGCTGATTCAGTAACCATTCATAAGCGCTACTGGTTAAAAAGCATCTCGCCCCTGCTGCACCCACGGAATTACAATGATTTGAGAGTTCAATTAACGAAAGATTATTTTGTCAAAGGCAGATTGAGCTTTGAAATCGAGGTGCAAAGACTACAAAGAGCTGCTAAATCAAAATTTGTTTCTCATCTTTGTATTTTAGTTCATCAAATAAACAAAAATAAGCACGAATAGAAGTTTTTGAAAAGTCGTAAATATTTTTAGATATGTTTAGTATCTCTGATAAAATCCAATTTACTGAAAATATAACAGGATAAGCAAATTCGTAATTAAAAGCTCTTTGAATATGCTCAGGCGTACATTTACCAAAGTGAAGCCCATTCCAAACAGGAAATAGATTTTCTGAGCCAATATAAGCGCAAGCCGTTGAAAAAACTTGATTATATTTATGCTTATTTCTTTCAGGAAAGATTTCCTTCAAACAATATGAAGTTACATACGCCACGGTTTCAGCTTCTAATTCTTTGATTTCTTTTATATTTTTATGTTGAGTTATTCTTTTTGATAGTCTATAGGGTGCCTTTGAAACCATGCTCTTCTTTTCAAGGATTAAGTCAAAATGTGCCATTTCGTGATACAAGACAAATTCTTGCATTTCAATTGGAATTCTACTATCAATCTCTATTTTTTTATATTTATAAATAATTTCTCCTAAATTATTTTCCAATTCAGAAAAACATAGCATCCATTCATTTTTATTTAGATAATCTCTTATTAACTCTATTGAGATTAATGAATTAATACTCATAATTTTAATTTATCTTAAGCCGAAGATATTGTAACAAATAGATATAAAACAACTAAGGAATTACAACTCCATCTCAAAAATCTGCGCCATCTCCTTCGCCTGAATCCCTAAATAAGCCATTGTCTGTCGCTGGCTCTGATGGCCAAAAGCCTCCATTAACAGTGGAATCGGTGTACCACGTTTGTACTGCCAGAGCCCCCAAGTCTTCCGTAACGAGTGGCTCCCATAATTTCCCCTCAACCCCGCACTTAAACACCAACGCTTCACCATATTCGTCACGGTCGGAACCTGTAACACCTGCCCCTGTTGACTCCAGAACAAGTAATCTCCATCTGTACATGATCGAGAGGCCAACAACTGCTGAATCGCCGAGATCGCAATGGGATTAAGCGTCACCTGGCGATAGCGATCCGTCTTCGACTGCTTCAGATCAATCACATCCCCAGCCTCTAAACCGCGTACCTGGCCAACACGAATTGACAGCAACTCATTCGCCCGATAGGCCGTGTTGATACCCAACGTAAACAAACATAAGTCTCGCGGAGATCGCCCCAGCATGTGCTTGATATCAGCGATCGCCTTCTTCGTGCGGATCGGCTCCACCTTGATCGCCGACCCCAGCTTCGGATGATTCGAGTTCGTACCTTTTGGAAATGGCATCTACATTTTTCACCAACCTACGCTTGTCCAGTCAAGTAATGGGATCCACAATCACATCTGCCTTAAAAGTTCACATTAACGCGATCACGATGACCTTTCTCCAGTCCCATAAAAAGACTAACTTTTCTTGTTATTTATTAAAACTTAGTCATTTATCGTAGCGTGATAGTGGCGATCGCCCTATCTTGATCAGCCTCAATCCATGAGCCTGTATAGGTTTCAGCCATTCAATCGAATGATTAACTTTTTATTAGAAGTTAGTGAATAAAGAACAAAAGCAATTATGAATTCAAAATTTTATGGTGATAACAATATCACCATAAGAAAAACTGACAATTCTTAACGAATTTACTATTTTCTGAAATGGCATACATATTTTCCAAATATGTTTTTATTTTTATTTATTTGTTTATAAAGTCAGTAACATAGTTAAGATAACCTTGACGACCTTTTTGTTTAGTCCAAACTTTAATTGATGAATTTATCTGCTTCAAGCTATCTACAACCTCTTGTGCAGTCAATTTTGTTATTTTAATATCAACAGATTTTCCTTCAATATCCTCAATTTTTGCTCGACCTAGATGTAGTTCACAGATAGCTTGAAGCTGAGGTGCAATCTCAGAAGCCATGCCTCTAATAGTCTTTTTAGGGGTATCTCTCTCCTGGGCTTCTGCATTATAAACACGAATTAAATGATCAATTGCAGTTTCAATCTGGACATCAAGTAAATCAGGAATTTCTTGATATTTATCTACAATCATTCTTTCAAAGTTATAGACAAAATGTATTTGGTCTTCACTAAGTTTCATTATCTAAAATCTCACAAATTACAAGTGAATAAATCAATTAAAAGAATAACAATGCGATATCAAGGTTTCTTTCCATTTCATTATATTACTTCAATTACATCAAGTGTAAAAAAGAAATCAAGTTACTGCTCAGCTACTAGGTGATAAACCGATTAAATCATTGACACAGAGGGCTTTAGAGCACTTTTAGAGAGAATTTCTAAAGCTTTATATGCCAAACATTGAAAGCTTTATCCCCGTAAAGTAATCGTGCCGCAACCCATAAATTCAAAAGCTTGTAAGCTGTTGGGTATCTAAATTGCATAATTACTGCTCTGAAACCTTTACTGTAAGAGAAACGGCTTGTAAATTGACATGAAGATTAGCTTACAGCCAGAGAAACCGAAAGTCAGAAATCAGCAAGTGGGTCGCTTAGGGTGAATCGAAAAGCAGACAGCAGTATCCTTTCATTAAGGACTAAGGTTAGTAGCAGCAGATGAGATGCCAAGAACTGTTCGGTTCAGGTATGAACGAAGGGACTGGAATATTCTTGAAAGTACTACGATGATGATTCAGGATTAAGCAGAGTAGCAACACCAACATCAACTACGCACAGGTTTCAGTCGTTAAATTTTTAACCTACATTCTTAAATTGAAGCACTTAATATGGCACCTCGAAAGCAAGCTAAATCTCAGACCATTTATCAGTTAAAAATTACGCTAAAGGGTGCCCGTCCACCCATCTGGAGGCGGGTACAAGTCACAAGTGACACAACGCTTGGAAAATTGCATCAGATTATTCAGGAAACAATGGGATGGTTTGATTACCATCTTCATTCATTTTTAATTCAGGGAGAGGAGTATGGTCAGCCAATGCTAGGAGAAGACGTTGAGGTCCACAACGAACAGTCGGTTAAGCTAAGTAAAGTCGTGACCAAAGAGAAGCTTAAATTCGTCTATACCTATGACTTTGGCGATTCTTGGGATCACGAAATTGTGGTTGAGAAAGTGCTACCACTAGATCCGCAGGTGAGCTATCCAGTGTGCTTAACGGGAAAACGGGCTTGTCCTCCTGAAGACTGTGGCGGAGTGTGGGGCTATGCATCATTTTTGGAAGCTATTCAAGATCCAAGTCATTCAGAGCATGAGTCTATGTTGGAATGGGTTGGGGGCAAGTTTGACCCTGACGCATTCGATCTGAATGGAGTAAACCAACTATTGAAGCAGATTGGTTAGTCAAGGAGACATCATGAGTGTCACAATTCCGGTCGATGCAATTCATTTAGCTCCTGGCAGTTCGATCAGCATTCCTAACCTTTCCTGGCAAGACTTTGAAAGGATTCTGAGTGATTTAGGCGAACATCGTAATACTCGATTGACTTATTACCGAGGCACTTTGGAGATTATGTCGCCGCTAGCGCTTCACGAGCGCCCCCATCGGATTATTGCTGATATCCTCAAGGTGATCCTGGACGCTCAAGAACGGGAATGGGAAGACTTCGGTTCAACGACGGTCAAGCGTCCCGACATCGCGGGTGTGGAACCAGATACCTGTTTTTATATCCAGAATGCTAGCCAAATGAAGGGCTGTACAGATATGAATTTGGCGGTTTATCCGCCGCCTGATTTAGCGATTGAGTCCGATGTCACATCAACAACCACTCTAGAAGCTTATAAAGCTCTAGGTGTTCCAGAAGTATGGATTTATCGAAACGGCAAGCTTAGGATTTATCTACTTGAGAACGAAGGGTATGTTGAGAGTGCAATGAGCCCTACGTTCTCAGAACTATCCATCATCGAACTTATTCCAGAATTAGTGCAAAAGGCTATTAATGAAGGCACCAGTAAAATGCTAAGAGAACTGAGAAGTCAACTTAAATCTTAAAGACTCCTACTAATTAAACGAATCCATTACCTTTCTCTCAGAAGTTAGTGAATGGTGGGCAGTGTCGCTCTTATGCTCATTAGCCTTGCTGATTCAGGCATATTTTCTGATCCTGAGATTTGGAAATAGCCCCCTAAAACTTATAGACGTCCATACCAAGCTCCTCTTCCTGCTCCGTGGAGTTCAATTAAACCCTTTTCCAGCAGGTTTTTGAAATGCGGCTTGAGCGTGTTGCGATTGGCACCCGTGATAGTGACTGCCTCGCCTATGGTGATCCGTCCCCGATCTTTGAGTACATCCAGAATTTGGATCGATAGATCAGGCAAATTCATGAGCAGCATTTTTTCTCGTTCGACTTTTCCTCGCAGAATTTGCATCTGACGATGAAGCGACTTCAAGAAGAACAGTAACCACGGAAGCCAGTCCGGAGCTTCAGTACGGATGGTGCCTTGAGTACGGCGCAATGCAAGGTAATAGTCCTCTTTACTCTGCTCAATAACGCTCTCAAGGGAACTGTACGGAACGTAGGCATAACCTGCTTGAAGCAAAAGTAGTGTTGTCAGGACACGACTCAGACGACCGTTCCCATCTTGAAAGGGGTGTATCTCTAAGAACACAACCACAAACATCCCAATCACAAGCAGCGGATGAAGCGATCGCTGTTGAATGGTGTCATTAAACCACTGGATCAACTCTTCCATTAATCTTGGCGTGTCAAAGGGGGTTGCCGTCTCGAAGACAATGCCAACCTGCTGACCCTCTGCATCAAACGCCGCAACACTGTTAGAACTGGTTTTGTATCGACCTCGATGCCATTCATCTTTATCGCTATAGCGCAGCAGATCACGATGAAGCTGTTGGATATGATTTTCGGTAATCGGGATTTCGACCCAGGCGGAAAAGATGGTTTCCATCACCTCGGCGTAACCTGCAACCTCTTGTTCGTCTCGTGATGCAAAAGCTTTAATCTCTAAGTTTTTAAGAAGGCGCTCTACTTCGCGATCTGAAAGCCGACTGCCCTCAATTCGTGTGGATGAACCAATGCTTTCAATGGTTGCAACACGACGTAGCGCAGACAGACGCTCCGGTGCAAGTGTCCCTAAAGCTCGCCATGCTCCCTTAAATTCATCAATCTCGGCAACCAGTGCAAGCAGTTCAGGCGTAATTTGAAGCGATGGTGTAATAGGCATTTTCCATTGATACACCCATTTACACCCATTATTCAAGTTAAGCAATCATTTATCTAGGCTTAGTTAGTAGAAGCTATCTATACGTTGCTTCCAAACACTATACCAATCGATTGACCAATTTCGATCACAACAAAAATCATGAAGATCATGACCATTGGTAATATCATTATCAGTAATTATTTTATGGGTATCTTTATTTACAATGAGGCCATTCCACATTTGATCTGACAGTTCAGGATATGATTTTACACTAGATATATGAGAAAATTCACAACGATTTAGAGGGCTATTTGTAAGTTCATCCTTAGTAATTTTAAATAACTTAATACGTTCTTTTCTTAATTTCCTTTTTGCCTGTTCAATTGATAAGTTAGCATTTAGAGCAATTAGCTGAACATCGGGATCATTTAGAATATTATCAAAGATATCTTTTGATAGACCCAGTCCATCCCTTTGCTGTAAACGAGTCGAGCTTAATCGATCATAGATAAACTTAATGACCTCACAACCTCGAAGGTATTGATCACCACCAATATAACGTCGATATTTTCCTTTTGAAACTTGCAAATATAATTCTTTAGCTGTCGGCTGATCCGTTCTCCAGATAATCCAAAGCTTATCCACTCTCACCCAAAGCACACCATAACTATCAATGATAGAGCCTGATTTCCAAGCATTTTCAATTTTTTTAAGAGTGCTTTTATGAAGAGTCTTCGGTAAATCAGAAGGAATAATATTTAAATTTAAATCATACAAAGTAGACTTAACTATACTGCTATTTTGCATTAATCTAGTACCTCTTTAAAAAGATTATTTAGTTCATCCATAGCATCTGATGCTTTAGGATGATTACACTTGTCAGGATGAATTTCGTGAGCAATTGTATTTCTTAATTGTTTTGCTTTTGATTTGTCTCTAAAATGAGTTCGATTAATACCGAGTTCTTTAAGCTGGAACTCTCCATCTAATTCCACAAGAGAATATATATATCGAGTAGCATCAGAAATAAAATATAAATTAGAAGAATTATTTGTACTCTTATCTAACTCACAGTTATTCAAACTTTTGATTTTTTCGATTATCTTTAATAGATCTTTCCATCCACGAGCTTTAATTTGTATTGATTGCGTTAAATCTTCTTGAATCTTTTTTTTAACTTCCCTAAAGCTACCATTTTTTTTTAACTCTTGTACTGATTCAACACCAATCCAATTCATAAAAATGACCTCCAACAAATTTATTTTTTACCATTAATATTATAAACTACATTTATTAAATTTAAAACAAGACAACCTTTTCTGTTTTTTCATATTTGGTGTTCATAGTATTCCCAAGCAAGCCTATAATATTTCATTTATTTGTTAATTATTTTGTTTTTTAGTAATTAGGAACCCCACCGCAGAGAGAATAGGCTTCTTGATTTAACGACGAGCCAATCTTTCACCCATCAAATATACTCAGCCCCATCAAATGGTTTCCTTTTACTGAACCTAGATGGCACAGGCATGATTCAAGACTCTAGCTTTCACCCAAGTAAAGCGATCACCTCTCTTTTGTAAGTACAATGTCTACACAGAGCTTATTTGCTTTTACTCTAGGTGAGTATCAATGACTCTCTCTCAAGATCATCGCTCTAATCGGTCATCAACCATCAATCTGAGGATCGAGCCTGAAATGCGCGATATCATTGATGCTGCTGCAAAACTGCGCGGGAAAAGTCGCACGGCTTTTGTGCTCGATGCAGCTCACCAAGAAGCACAAGATACACTGCTAGACCAACGGCTCTTCAAATTAAACGGACAGCAATGGGAAGCTTTTACACAAGCCTTGGATGCTCCACCGTCCGTTAATGCTGGCTTAGCTGAAGTCTTAGCAACTCCAGCACCGTGGGAATAAACTATCCCCCCCCTGAGCCACTTAGCTCAGCGCATGACCTTTCAACTTTTGACTGTGGCGAATTTGTTCTCAACGATTGGCTCAGCAAACGTGCCCTTAGAAATCATTTGGAAGGGGCATCCCGTACCTATGTCGTTGCAGTTGATAAAGTTGCTGTCGCTTACTATTGCCTAGCGGCTGGATCTGTAGACAGTGAACTTACACCAGGGACGGTGAAGCGCAATATGCCAGACCCTATCCCTGTCATTGTTCTAGGACGACTAGCAGTCGACCTGAAGCATCAAAAAGCTGGGCTAGGCAAAGGCCTAATCAAAGATGCTTGTCTGCGAACCTTAAACGCTGCAGAAGTCATCGGCGCCAGAGCACTTCTGGTTCATGCACTCCATGACAATGGAAAATCCTTTTATGAACGCTGCGGATTTATCACATCACCCATCAAACCTCGAACACTTATGCTGCCGCTCAAAGATATCAAAGCAGCGATCAGCTAGCTAAACTCAAACACAGTTATGGAATAGCTTTATAAGCTTATCCCGCGATCTTGTTTACGCTCCGGCTGCCGTTCCTGCTTTTGCCGTATCTGCTGCTGTTGCATCAGTTGCTGCTGCAACTGTCTCCAATGCTCCTGTAGCTCTACATTCCAGTCTTTCTGCTGAGGGGTCTCAATTTGCGCTTGTGGCAGGTCTTGCTTTAGCCGCTGTGCCATCTCAGCACCCGCTGGGTCATTATCAAAGGCGATCGCAATTTTCGGAATAGCCCGAAGCTGTTCCAAGGGCACATAACCAGCCCCATCTGTTGAAAGATACAACGTCTTTTCATGGGCAGGATGCAGCGTCTTATAGGACATCGCATCAATCGCAGATTCACACAAAACAACCTGCTGCACTGGGCCAGCATGGTTCGATTCATCATAAAACCATCCCTGAGATCGGCGTGTGCCTGGAGCTAACCCTTTGAATTGATTACTCTTACCCACTGTTCCTCTTAACGACGCTCCTGTCGTTTCCCCCGCAAGAGATCGTCTGATGAACACTGCATTCTGATTTTCATCGGCATAGATCAAGCCTTGCTGGTGCAGCGCATCAATCTGGGCAGCAGGTAACATCCGTTCTTTGGTGAGGTAGTCTCGCACACTTTGCCAGCATGTTTCGTCTTGTACTGGGGGAATGAAAGGCTGTCTTGGCTTCTCTTCAATTGTTTGTCGCGTCTGTTGTGTGATGGTCTCCAGTGCGGCGGCTTCACCAAAGCGGTCTTTCAACCAATGCACGGCTTCGCCAAATTTACAGCCCTCCACATACATCACCAAGTCAATCGCTCCGCCACCGCCTTTCATCTCCTTGAAGTCATAAAACTTCTGTTCGGTGATGTTGATGACCGATTGGTCATTACGCCATTTATGTTTATCTTTTGGGTCTGGGTCTAGTCCTAGTTCATGGGCAACCTGGGTTAAGGGTACCTGCCGAAGCTGGGTTGTTAAGGCTTGGAATTTATCTTTCCAACTGAGAGCGTCTTGTCTATAGTGCTCTAGCTGAGTTTGTTGCTGGTTTAGCTGTTGCGTTAACTGTTCGTTTCGTTGAGCTACTGATTGTACAGTTCGCTCTAGGTCTTCATTCTTTTTGAGAACAATCTGTCTATCTGCAAGCTGGTGTTGTATCTCATCAGGGGTTAAGGATTCATCTGGCCCTTTGATGACTGCGGCATAGTAGTCCTTGACCTGGGTATGGGTGGCTCGGCTTCCTTTAATGCCTCGCTCTAGTCCTAAGGGTGCCATCGCTTCGGCGTAGCTATCTTGAAATTCTCTGAGCTTCTGCCGTCCGCCAAAGTAGCTCTTACAGTTGAGTTTATTGTTCTGGTCTAAGGGGACAAAGTAGGCATGAATATGAGGGGTTGATTCATCTAGGTGCAGCTCGGCTCGGACAATCTTATCGCCATAAGTTTCATTGAGCCATTTATAGTTCGCTTGTTTCCATTGCTCTAATTGATCTTTATTCCATTTTCCAGCTCTCCCTTCATCATCAGGTCTGAAATATTCAGGGCTAGCGGTTAACATCATCTCGACACAAAGCACTGCATCGCTACGGATTTTTTGCGGTTGTTCTCCAATCCGTTCAAAGACTTCTTGTGCCAGTGGCATGGTGCTGTAAATGGGATGTTTACCGATGAAGCGTTCGTTCTCTTTACTGAGATCCGCGTTCGGGGTTTCTCTGGTTCTCAGGGTATGTTGCTCTGAGGCAGCGATTGCTCCACCACTTTTGAGCTTCGCAATCCGACAAATACAGTAGGCCATCTTTTCTTTTTCCCAGTAGCTCTACTCTTTTTTGGGCCGAACTTGTTCGGGGTATGGGGGGTTTAGGGGGTCTCCCCCAACGAACGCAATCTTATTGCCTAGAATGGGTCAATAGCTCGGCTATTGACCCATTCTAGGCAATAAGGTGTAGTGAGTACACTTATCTACGCTACTCGGAAATGAAATATGGCAGCGTTTTGGCCCAGGTGTATTGCAGTTGAGACAAAATGTGGCTCGATTCAGGATGCAATGAGCAATACTGTGCAGGGTGCTTGAAGCGGTATTGAGAGAGCACTACTGATTTATCTGTGGGTTTAGTCATTCTATCAATAATAGCTATTGATGTTGGTTTGTTTTGAATTTTTTTATCAATTTATTTATCGTTCAGCACAAATATAATTCTTTCGCTATCTTGTGCCCATACGGATATCTCTATGGCTCACTCTATGAAATCGATTCAAAAATCTACGATTGACAAGACGGTTTCTGAGTTAAAAAAGTTACCGCAAAAGAAGAAGGATATCTTTGGTCTACGTGATGCTATCTACGCGATGTACACGGATATTCAATCTGTTCTCGGCAAGGGGTATTCCTACGACGAGGTGGCGGCGCTCTTAAGTCAGGGCGGAATTGAGATTAAGGCGATTACGTTGAAGCAATATTTGGCTGATTACAGGCGCAAGGGGGTTAAGCGTTCTGGGTCTAAGTCGAGGCAGGCAGTAGGAGTGAGTGCATCTGAGGATTTAGAGCCTTTAGCGGTTCATCAGTTAGAGGACAAGGCAAATAAGAAGAAGGTGGTTAGCAAGACTGAGCCTATGTCTAAGGGGTTGGCGGGTGGCTTTGTTGAGATGCCAGACGATTTATAGCGATGAGTTAGGTGCGGGGTATGACGAGTAAGACAAAGGTCAATAAGGAGGGCGATTCTAGTTCTGCTCCTCTCAAGGTTTTGATTCTCGTTACGGGTGACAAGGGTGGGACGGGCAAGTCTACGTTTGCGCGGGGGTTGTTGGATGTCTTAACGCATCACGGGGTTAAGGTTGCGGCCTATGATGGCGACCGTCGCAATGCTCAGCTTTTTCGCCATTACCGTTCGTTGGAGGGTGGGGTGACTCAGCTTGATGTGATGGAGACGGGTGGCTCAGATCGCTTACTGGATGATATGGAGTCTGAGGTGGCTCCGGTCATGTTGGTGGATCTCCCTGCGGGGGCTGGGGCAGCTTTGGAGGAGTTTGAGAAGGAGACGGGGTTTCTAGAGGGGGCGACGGAGTTAGGCTATCAAGTTTCGTTGGTGTCTGTGCTGTCTCCAGTGCGCGATTCTGTGAATGCGTTACGGGTGCTGATGGAGGAGATGGGTGAGCAGGCGGCTTATGTGGCGGTGAAGAATCTCCATTTTGGCTCGGATGTTCAGTTTGAGGTATTCGACGAGTCGAAGGCGAAGCAGGAGTTATTACGGCGTGAGGGGTTGATTCTCTCGATGCCGAAGTTATTTGGGGAGACGTTTTCTCTGGTGGACAACAAGAGTCTGACGTTTCGGCAGGCGTCTCAGGTTTTGGTGATGTCCCAGCGTCGCAGGGTCTATCAATGGCTTGATGCGTTGGATCGCGAGTTGGTTAAGGCGGGGCCTATTTTGGGGTTTGAGCCATGACTCGCAGGATTTCTAAGGCGGAAAGGGAGAAGGTTACATCGCTCTTAGCTCAGTATCTGGAAGGGCGTTCTGAAACGTTTCAAAACAAGGTCTATGAGCTAGTGGTTAGGTATAGCTGGGATGTCAATGATCCATCGTTTGCCATTCTGTTAGCGACGGGACAGATGGAGACGATTCTAGAGTCATTCCCTGAGCAGTTTGAGGCTTTATTTCTGCGGTTAATGCAGGAGTCCCAGCAAAGGTTCATCGAGCATCGGAAATGGTTTGAATCTCAAAAGTCGGATCTCAAAAATTACATTCAGGGATTGGAGTCCGAGCAGTCCCAGTCCATCGCTCAGATTCAAGGCAATATCGACTCCTTTAATAAGGCTCTAGAGGAACATCGACAATGGCATCTCAATGCATTGAATAAGGCGCTAAAAGTAGCCAGTGAGCACCGTAACCATTTGTTTGATGAGGTTAAAGCTCATCTCACCACCCTTGAGTATGAGTTTACTAAGTCCGCCCAATCCCATGCCCGTGACTTAATCCAAAATGCCTTAACGATCTGGAGAGGGAGAACCTTTAAGGAGATTCTTTGCACAGCAGGAGGCATTGGAGGCATTATTCTGACGATTGGTATTTTCCTTGGCGTCATGATCAATCAAAAATACGTTGATCAGTTTTCAGACAAGGGCTGGGCCATGAAGCTCTGGAAATGGAATGAGGATAATTACGCGGCTTGTGTGGAAGCACGTAAGACAACCTGTAATTTTCATATCGTTCCACCAAAGAAGAAATGATCGCGTTCAGATTGGGATTCTGTTAGAGCACTTTCCCATTTTTTGTAGGTACAATGTCTATACAGAATCTATTTGTCTTTACGCTGGGTGAGTTCCATGACTCTCTCTCAAGATCATCGCTCCAATCGCTCATCAACTGTCAATCTGAGAATCGAGCCTGAAATGCGCGATATCATCGATGCTGCGGCAAAACTGCGCGGCAAAAGTCGCACGGCGTTTGTGCTAGATGCAGCTCACCAAGAGGCACAAGATACGCTGCTAGACCAACGGCTCTTTAGATTAAATGAGCAGCAATGGGACGCTTTTACACAAGCATTGGATGCACCACCGTCTGTGAATGGTGCCTTAGCTGAAGTCTTAGCAACTCCAGCGCCGTGGGAATAATTTATACGCCACCAGAGCCGATTAGCTCAGTGCAGTATTTTCATGACCTCGGGATCTTGTCCGCTTTTGGTGATGCATGAAGATACCACCTGAACCCTCTATGAATAGTGGCTCTCAGTGATTCAGAATCAACCGCTTGTTCAAGAGGTCCAATCCAGCACGACCGAACATTTGGCGCTTGAGCATCTT
>DATNQK010000826.1:0-6640 GCA_036704065.1 Stenomitos sp. | reverse complement strand
CAAAACCGGAACCCTAGAAGCCTTGATTTTTTATACTCTATCTTTGCACACAGGCTCGTCTTACAGCGCACTAAACCCCCTCCGGTTTAACCCCGTTCCTCGTCTTCTGGTGTGATGCAGCAGATGAGCGAGGTACCATACCATTAGTCTGCGCTTCAAACGCTTATGGTGAATCCAGCTCGGCCCGATTGGCTGCATTGGCTAGAAACCTGCCCCAGTACCAATACCTGGGCGATCGCACATACTCAGGTACTGCGAGACGGTGATGTGGTTTTTACCCCTCATCAAACCGCGGGGCGGGGACGACAGGGGCGCACTTGGCACTCTCCCCAGGGTGTATTAACTGCCAGTTTTACGCTGGATCGTGTGCTGCCTGCCCACCAGCCTTTGTTGAGCCTTGCCGCTGGATTGGCGGTGATTTATGCCCTTGAAGATCTGTTGCCGGCTTGTCAATCTCAGTTGCAAATTAAGTGGCCCAATGATGTGCTTTTGCAGGGGAGAAAACTGGCTGGTATCTTATGCGAGACTGCAACGAGCTTGCCTGCGGAGCGTGTTGTGGTTGGGATTGGACTGAATCGCTGTGCAGACTTGAGCGCGATAGCGCAAAGCCCTAGTGGTTCTTTGCAACCCATTAGCCTCCATGAGGTGGCCACAACGGTTCCTGACACCTTGTCATTGCTGGAGCGTTTGCGCCACTACCTCCGCGAGGCGGTTGGTTTTTTACACCCCAAAGCGGCTTCAAACTTTGCAGTGCTTTTGCCTGCGCTGCGGGCTCGGGATGCCCTGATGGGCCAATCGGTTTTGCTCGATTTAGGCAGCGATCAACTGTTGGGGCGTGCGGCTGGGATTAGCGATCGCGGCTATCTCCGAGTGGAACTTCCCGACGGTAGCCAACGAGATGTTGCGGCTGGCCATGTCTTAATAAGATCTTAAGTACCCCCCTTTTGCCCATCCTGAGTATGAATCTCCAGATGCCGCGATTGAAATTCGGTTGTGTTCTGACTGTTGGTGGTCAACCCTGTTGTTCAATCAATTGCACCGGAGGACCCGACTCTCTGGTACATTATGGTCGTCGGCAATAGCCCACTCAATCTGTCAATCCCTAATAGGAATGATTTACATTTAAACGACACTTGTAAAACGCTAAGTTTTAAGGCCTAAGAGAATCTTTTATGTATATTGTGCAAATTGCTTCGGAATGTGCGCCTGTGATTAAAGCAGGCGGTTTAGGCGATGTAGTGTATGGTCTGAGCCGCGAATTGGAAATGCGTGGTCATACTGTCGAACTCATTTTGCCAAAGTACGACTGCATGCGCTACGACCACATCTGGGGTTTACATGATGCCTATCGCGATCTGTGGGTGCCTTGGTATGGCGGTGCAATTCATTGCTCTGTATTTTGCGGTTGGGTGCATGGTCGCCTCTGCTTTTTTATTGAGCCTCATTCGCAAGATAATTTTTTCAATCGTGGCTATTACTACGGTGATCATACCGATGCCATTCGCTTTGCCTTTTTTAGCAAGGCGGCCTTAGAGTTCTTGCTGCAAAGCAATAAACGCCCCGATGTCTTGCACTGTCATGATTGGCAAACGGGACTTGTGCCTGTGATGCTCTATGAGATGTATCAGTACGGTGGGATGCAGACTCAACGCGTATGCTATACCATCCATAACTTTAAGCACCAAGGCGTTTGCGGCCCTGATATTTTGTGGGCGACCGGATTAAATCGAGATGACTATTACTACACCCCAGACCGTCTTCAAGATGATAACCATTCCGGTGCGATCAACTTGATGAAAGGTGGGATTGTATATGCCAACTTTGTGAATACGGTATCGCCGCATCATGCGTGGGAGGCGCGCTTCAGTCCCATTGGCTGCGGTTTACAAGCAACTCTGGAGCGCCATCATACAAAATTTGGCGGGATCCTCAACGGTCTGGATTATGACGTGTGGACGCCGAATGGCGATAACTATATTTCTTTTCCCTATACGGCTGAAACCTTTGAAGACAAAAAACTCAATGCCAAAGCCCTGCGGGAGCGTTTGCTCTTGGAGCCTGGCGATAAGCCAATTGTCTGCTACATTGGCCGCTTAGATGACCAAAAAGGGGTGCATTTGGTTCACCATGCTCTCTACTATGCGCTGAATCGAGGTGCCCAGTTTGTGATGTTGGGGTCTGCCACCGAACCGAGCATCAATTCCTGGTTCTGGCATGAAAAGAGCTTCCTTAACGAGAACCCGAATTGCCATTTAGAAATTGGATTTAACGAAGAACTGTCCCACCTAATTTATGCGGGGGCCGACATTATCGTTGTGCCTAGTAATTATGAACCTTGTGGCTTGACCCAAATGATTGGGCTGCGTTACGGCACTGTTCCTGTTGTGCGGGGTGTGGGTGGTTTGCTCAACACCGTCTTTGATTGGGACTATGACGACTTCCACCTGCCTGAAGAGCGCAATGGCTTTGTCTTTTTCCAGAACGATACCACTGCGTTGGAGTCTGCTTTAGGTCGAGCGCTCGACCTCTACCAAAAAACGCCCCAGTTGTTTCAACAGCTTGCCGTCCAAGGGATGAAGTGTAATTATTCTTGGCAGGTGCCGGGGCAACAATATTTAGGGATTTACGATTTTATTCGCCATAAGTAGTTTGAGGCACTACAAGTTAGCCCTTAAGGTGGATCACTTCGCCTAAAAATCACTATGGTAGTAGAACACCCTGCAAAAGACTGGTTTTAATTGGTGCGATCGCCCTCGCAAGACGGCATCGACCTGCCCCTTTTCGACTTAACATTAGGAGTACTCTGCATGACTGCTGTCCAACTCTCTGCACAGGATCGGTTTCGTGCTGCTTACGAAAATCGTTATACCTGGGATGCTCAATTTCCAGGTTATACGGCCGATATTGCCTACACTCAAGGCGAACAAACTGTGACAGGCCAAGTGCGCGTGACTGCTGATCTCAAAGCCGAAGTTCATAACGTAACGGATGAAGCGGCGCAAAAGACGATTCACGGTCAGCTCTGGGAAATTGCGATCCACCGAGTGCGACGCAGTTTTGCCGAAACCCACGGCAATAATACGTTTCGCTATGGTGAGACGGATGAGACGGGTGCCATTGAAATTTTGATGGGCGGCAAGGCAGAAGGCGATCGCTATAAGCTCCGCAACAATGAAGTGTGTATGGTGCATCGCCATATCCACGGCGTGGTGGTAACTATCAACACCTTTACCTCCCATGACACTGGGGAAGGGTATCTATCGCACCGTTACGATTCGGTGTACTGCGATCCACAAACGGGTGCGCAAAAAGGTGGCAAGAGCCTCTTTACCGATGAATATGAAAAAGTGGGTGCTTATTGGATCCTCAACCGTCGCACCATTGAAACCGAAACGGAAGACGGCCCGCTAACTCAGACGTTTGCGTTTTCTAATATTCAACTCCTCTAAGGCTCTCTATCCGGCTTGAGTTCCTGAATAGCCGCCCAGCGTAAATCCAGTGTCAGAGGAAACTCAGGATGGATATGCGGGGGCGGTATTTTAATGGGTTCGGTGCTAGGTGCTAGAGGGACAAAGCGCTCTTGTTGTCGACGGGTTGCTTCGGTGGCGTTGGGGGGTAGTGTGCTGTAGGCGCTGCCATCTGGAGCCCCGACATGATACACACATCCCCCTAAGTGTGCTCCGGTGTTGCGATCAATAACCTCAAATGTGAGGCTGGGCATGGGTGCTAGTGCAGGGTGGGACAGTCCCCGATAAGGTCTGGCTCTGAATCTTACCCCTGCCACGAGGCTACAGGCGTTTGTGGTTGGGCTGAGCGGCACAACTTGGCCATTGCACAGGAGTTGATAGTGCTTCAGCGTGTCGGCAGTGCTTTTTAAGGTCACTTGCAAGCGCTCCATGGAGTGATCAACAGGACGTGCAGTTTGGGTTGGATCGGTAGAAGGAAGAACAGGCCATTGTTCTAGGGCATGGCGCAATTCTAAAACGAGGATATCGCCCGCTTGGCTGGTCAATGCGACTTGGCCGTAGACGGGGAAACGCTGCGCAAACAAAGGCTTAAACCAGTGGTATTCGAAGCCAAAGCCTGCGGTATTTAACTCCTGAATCACGGTAATCCAGTCGGCTTCTAGGAAGTGCGGTAAAAAGAATCGATCTTGCAGTACTGAACCCCAGGGGATGAGCGATCGCCGATAGGGGTTTTGCCAGAACCATGCAACGAGCGATCGCACAACTAACAGTTGCAGCAAGCGTAGGTGGGGATGGTGAGGCATCTCAAAAGCGCGGAACTCTAGTAGCCCCCATTGCAGGCGAGGGTTGTCTAGGGGATAGAGCTTATCAATACAGAGTGCAGCCCGATGGGTATTGCCTGATGCATCGGTTAAGAGCGGTTGCAGCAGTTGGTCTATCAATTCAGGTGAGGGCTCTGAACAAAGTGCTAGGGTCTGTAATGCCACGTCTAGCTCATGTAGCCGATAAGGATGCGCTTCATCCACCCGTGGTGCTTGACTGGTCGGCCCCACGAATTGCCCTGCAAAAGCATAGGTCAAACTAGGGTGATGGTGCCAATAGGCAATCAAACTAGCGACCAGATCAGGGCGTTTGAGCAAGGGGCTTTCGAAAGGGGTTTTGCCACCAATCGTGATATGAGCACCCCCACCTGTGCTTAAAAGTCGCCCATCCCATCCATAGC
Organism: Stenomitos sp.; assembly: GCA_036704065.1. Taxonomy (GTDB): domain Bacteria; phylum Cyanobacteriota; class Cyanobacteriia; order Thermosynechococcales; family Thermosynechococcaceae; genus JAAURS01. The sequence goes on along the minus strand of DATNQK010000826.1, from coordinate 1,951 downwards.
GGCAGGTGCCTAAGCCGTGGTGGGTGGCAATGGCATGCAGGATAGTGGTTTGCTGCACCAGGGCTGGCCAATGCGCCACGGGATGGATATTAATTTCTAGCACCCCAGGATCCGGTGTGACTTGAAACTGCTCAATGCCTAGGTGGATGGGGGGGCCGAAGCCTTCAATCCAAACTGGACAATCGAGGGTTGCGGCTGTGTCTTCCACCGCCCGGACTAGGTCGACAAAACTATAGGCTGACGCCATCGGGGGGAAAAACACAGCAACAGAGCCCCGACGCACCTCAACGGTTAAGGCCACCTGAATAGTATTGGGAGCCAACACAATCGCCGCTTTTTGTGGGAGGGTAAGCCCATCGGCTAAGGGCGCGTCCAGTTCTGTCACAGTATTGATGGTTGTGCTTGGCGTTTTTAACTGGTGGAGCGGTAAGCGTTGTCCCATAGGCGCATCGCCTGGGGTAAGGGTTAAAGGCTCTGCATCTTGCTGACCAGTGGGTTGCAGGTGCCAAGGGCAAGAAGCCCAGCGCCAATGGTTGGCTTTGGCGATCGCCAAGAGCGGCAGGACGTAACCTTTAGGCTCAGCCAGATCTGAGTCCCAGGCAGGCAGGATAGGGGCTGCTGGTAGACCCAACTGAGCTGCAAGCATCTCGATGAAGCGTTTGGCGTCAAGCGCGCAAAGGGTATGCTCCGGTAAAGGACTGTGACGCTGAAGCATGGGGTTGCGCCACAGGGCAATGCCATCGGTGCGCCAGTAACAGCTCAAGGCCCAACGCGCATAGGGCTCACCTGGGTAAAGCTTTCCAACCCCATATTGCAATAAAGATCCTGCAGGAATTAAACGGGCTGATAACTGTTGAAGTACCGTCGCTGCAATCTCGTACTTCTGGGCTCCCAGCGCTGCGGTCTGCCATTCAGGTTGCTGGAGATGATCGACCGCTACATAGGTGGGTTCCCCTCCCATCATTAGGCCCACCTGTTGTTGTTGTAATACCGCGTCGACTTGGTTGCCGAGTTTAAGTACCGCCTGCCACTGAGATTCCGTCAACAAGGTTTTGAATTTACTCCCGCTCGATGTAAACGGCTGCCTTGACTCTCGTGGGGTGAAAGGGAAGACATCACCGTAAACCTACTGGAAATTGAGACGACTGCTGCATGAATTTCTGCAAATACTTTAAGAAAACAAAACATTTCCCCAGAGACTGGAATAAGACCTCCAAAGGGACTACCTACAACTGAGTCTGCTTCACTACCATAGAGTCAGCCTTGTTAACTGCAGTTTTGAGACTTGAGCTGCAAAGGGCTTCTGTTTTAGGCGTCGTTTCGTTAGCGCTAGTACAGTGTCTCGTAAACTCAGCAAAATCGACTTCGAGTGTAGCTATCCCTGTCCTTGTCGTAAGCAAGGGCAGCTCTGTCCCATTGCTCTGACTGAGGCGTTAGGGTGTAGCCAATGCAATGACATTTTTGTCGTTCGGCCCGATGGCTATACCTTAGAAAAAGTGTCGGGTGCGCATCCCTATAAGCAACTCTGGTATTGGACGGGCAAAGATTGGACTCCCGTGCGTCCACCGTTACAGGAAAATGGGTGTGCTTGGGTTGCTGGCGCTGTTTTGCTTTGTTTTGTCTTACTCTTGTGTCTTCCGTGGGTCTTGCGTATACCGTTTGATCGCCAGGTCGTGGTATGGATGGTATTGACGATTTCGATTGCAGTAGCATTGAGTTTTATGGTCTGGCTCGTTATGCATCGACGTCCCTAGCCAGGGTATGTGCTTGATGTTCCCATTCATTTTTAGGTTGACCTGAATGCATGAGTTCCAGCCTGTGAATTTAAAAGATGCGGTCGATCAAGCGCGACAGGCCTCGACAAATTTGTCCCAAACCCCAGTTCAAGGTCGGAATGCGGCCCTCAAGGAACTGGTAAATGCGCTCCAAAGCCAGCAAGATGCGATTTTAG
>DATNQK010000825.1:0-6012 GCA_036704065.1 Stenomitos sp. | reverse complement strand
ATAGATTCATTATAAGACCTAAACTTACGAAAATAGATTGTTAGGATAGCTTCTCTCTTGCTTTCAATGGTATACCTCTACCGGTTAACGCTTGCGTTCTGCTGCCCATTCTGATTGCAACACTTTTGCAACACCTGGGAGACTCTACTTGAGCCAAAGTAGAGTCTTTCAACCAAAAAATTGAATGATTACCTTGGCAGATTTTTTTATTTAGTTTGCTTTCCAATTGGTTGCAAAGGGTCGATTAAGTTTGTCACCAGCCTCCTTGTCTACCTTCGAAACAAATCAATGCATTTCTGCAAGGTAAACATTACTGTTATGTGTCATGGAAGTTCCTAAACAAATCGATGGCTAGGAAGTTTCTCCGGTTCCATGATGGTTCTAGTTTATGCAGGGTGGTCCACCAACATGAATACTCAAATCGGAAGTAGATGAAAGTAGTTGTGCAATGTAACTGTTGCTGTGCTATGACCAAGAAGCTCCTGGACGAATTTGGGGCTAGTGCCTGCTGCCAAGTGAACCTCCAGCATCGTACAGCTCGTAAATCATGCCATGAGTACTCCTTCCCACAAAGGAGTAGATGCAGAAAACTTCATGTACAGAAACGGTATAATATCTGTATTCAAGTAAGTAGATTGCTTTTAGAGGTTATGGGGCTATATCACAGTCTGGCAAATTTCATGGCAATATCCCTTCTGGCAACCAAGCTCCGTATTCCTCGCCAACGCGTGAATAGTGTTTCACGTCCTCGGCTGACAGAAAAGCTCAATGCTGCTGCACAACGACCCGGCAGTGTTATATTGCTGTCTGGCTCGGCAGGCTTCGGAAAAACTACACTATTATCCGAGTTTGCAGCCGATCGGTTGGTGGTCTGGGTCTCGCTTGGTGAAGAGGATAATGATCCAATACAGTTCTGGAGTTATGTGGTCACAGCTCTTCAAACTGTTGAGCCAGACATTGGCAAAGCAGCTGTGGCGCTCCTGGAGACTGTCCAGTCACTACCGGATCAATCGATACCCACTGTTCTTATTAATGATCTCGTTCAGTCAGGGCAAGACATTGTTTTGATTCTGGACGATTATCACACGATCCGAAATCAAAGTATTCATACCGCCCTTTCATTTTTCATTGATCATATTCCCGACAATTTCCATCTGATTGTATCCACGCGCATCGATCCGCCGCTGCCGTTAGCACGTTTGCGCGCCCGTAACCGGCTGACTGAAATCCGTTCCACAGACCTGCGGTTCACGTTGGACGAGACCAACTCCTTTCTTGCTCAGACCATGGGGTTGATACTCTCTGAAGAAGATGTAAAAGCCATCGAGACTCGCACAGAAGGCTGGATCGCCAGCCTGCAGTTGGCTGCCATTTCCATGCGGCAACAAAACGATATATCCAGCTTCATCCGAGCCTTCGCTGGCAGTAACGTCTTTGTTGCCGAGTATCTCATGGAAGAAGTTCTGAACCAGCAGTCCGAAGAAGTTCGGACCTTCCTGCTGCAAACGAGTATTCTAGCGCGCTTAAATCCAAGCCTATGTAATGCAGTACGGGCTGCTGCAGACAGTCAAGCTCTGTTGCGGCAGCTCTATCAATCCAATCTGTTTGTTATCCCGTTGGATGACGAAGGACAGTGGTTCCGCTATCATCAACTCTTTGCAGATCTCCTCCTGGCTCGTCTTCAGGCATCAGGCTCTGCTGAAGAGATAGCGATGTTACATCGTCGCGCCGCGCTCTGGTACGACCAGGCAGGGATGATGAGTGATGCAGTTGCTCATGCATTGTGGGCGAAAGATTATCAGTATGCGGTAACACTCATCGAAAGAGTTGCACTTCCCATGATATTGAAGGCCAACTTCAAGATGATGGAAGACTGGCTGGCAGCCATTCCTCCTGAATTCCTAAAGGAAAGCCTCCCGGCCAATCTGGCATTCGCCTGGATGCATTTGCTTCGGCGCAATTTGGAACACGCCGCTCCTTACTTAGAACGGCTGCAACACATGTTTCCGGAACGCGGCAGCGAGATTCAGCCTATATTGCAAGGGGAATGGTTTGCCCTTCAAGCAATTCTATTGAATGCACAGGCCAACGCGGTGGAAAGTCGTGATCTGGCAGAAAGAGCCTTGCGACTGTTACCCGAGGGCGAGTCCATGGTGCGAAGCATGACTTATATGGCGCTCTCGAATGCTTATGAACAGCTTCAAGATTATGAACGAGCCAGGCAGATTCTTGAGACGATGATCCAATTCGCTCGCAGCACAAATGATCTTAGCTCTGAAGTGTTCGGATCTTCCCTGCTCGGACGAATGATCCTCCATCAGGGAGAACTTCATGCTACCTATCAAATCGTGTCGGATGCTCTTCTAAGAATGGAACATCAGAAGGCATTCTCGCCTTTTAGTGCCACGCTATTTGGAGAACTGGCACAGGTTCATTACCATTGGCACCAATTCCCCGAGGCGCGAGAGTACTTCTCACGTTCCGTACAGTGGAGCACACTGGGCGGTTTTAGTGACGCCGAGATCTACCACAGTGTCTTCCTGTCCCGCCTGTTTCAAATGGAAGGCGACCTGAAGTCTTCTCTTCAGGAGATTGAGAAAGCTGTACATCTGATGGAGACTGCGGCTCCGACTCTTGTCAGGGAAGAAGTGGTCGCTCAACAGGTAAGCATTTTTCTCACGCTGGATCGCCTGGCCGATGCTCAGAATGCCCTACGTGCTTATGGCTTTACTTTTGATGCAGGGTTTTCTTATCCCGCGTTGGCGTCTGAGACTGTCCTTACACATGCTAATGCTTTGTTATACAACAGCGCTCTACGAATTCTCCTGCACCGCTCCAAGACAAAAGGTGAACAGCAGGATTTACCGGTAGGAATTCTTCTGGCAGAACGTGTGATCAATGGCTCACGCCGTTGCAAACTTCTTCCCATCGCGTTGCAGACAGTCCTACTGCGTGCACAACTTCATGTAGCGGCTGGAGACGAAAGCGCCGGTTTAGCTGACATTGTCACGGCGTTGAAGTGGGCAGAACCCGAAGGATTTATTAGCTTATTCGTGGAAGAGGGTCATGCGATTTCAAACCTGCTTGCGCTCTCGTTGCGTCGAAAGCAGATTGAGCCATCTGAAGCGGATTACATAAACCGTATACTTGCCGGCTTTCTGGGCAGGCCGTCACTACAGGCAGCTTCAACCGCCGCTGATGTAGATGATGATCTGAAACTGATCGAACCCCTGACCGCACGAGAGCGGGAAGTTCTGAACCACATTGCTGACGGAGACTCAAATCAAATGATCGCCGACAAGCTGGTCATTACGCTGAGTGCCGTTAAGAAACATACACGTAACATCTTTGCGAAACTCAATGTGAATAGCCGCACGCAGGCCATTGTGCGCGCTCGCCAGCTAAAACTTATCAATTCAAACTGACACTTCCAGATTTCATTATTGTTGGCAGGTGTACTTAAGTACACCTGCTTTTTCGTTGTTTCCCAAATAAATACACCACCTTGGTGCAGTGACGTTTGTGGGTCTGTAGTCTATATTTCAGGGCAGAAAAAAGGAGAAAAAATGACTGCAATCACTTCAACCATCCAATCTCGAAAAGAAAGCCCCTCTTCTGAGTGGAGTGGCTTATACAAGCTTGGAGCTTTAACATCGCTGCTGATCCTAGGCACGGCCCTGCTTGAAATCTTGATCACGTTCCTGCCTGGAGGCTACGCATCCGCAGAAACCGTAGTTGATTGGTTCAACCTTCTTCACGATAACTGGTTCCTCGGTCTTCGCAACCTGGGCTTGTTGAACATTGTGATGATTGCTCTCGGCATTCCGATGTTCTTTGCACTCTGCATGGCTCATTGGAAAATCAATCCTAAATATGCCGTGCTGGCATTGATTATTTCCGTCATCGGCGATGCAGTGTTTTACGCAACCAATAGAGCATTCGCCATGCTCGATTTGAGCGCTCAGTACTCAGCTGCCAGCACAGAGGCTCAAAGGATAACTTTGGAAGCAGCCGGACAAGCTTTGCTGGCTGTAGGGCAAAGCCATGTACCCGGTACTTTCATTGGCTTTTGCCTTGGTGAGATCGCCGGCATACTCATTTCTGTTGTCATGTTAAAAGGCGGGATATTCAGCAAGCTCAATGCCTGGGCGGGTATTCTCGGCTTTGGCATGCTTTGGATCTATGAAATCTGCCAGTCGTTTATTCCGGGATTAGCAAGCTTCGCACTGATCTTTGCCATGATCGGCGGAATCTTGAACCTGCTCTGGTACGGACTGATCGCTCAAAGATTCTTCAAACTTGCTTGAAAAGCAAAAATTTGAATCAATAAGGAAATAAGAATGGAAACAACACTCAATACAACAAGTACAGTAACAATGCAGGCCTCATGGAAATGGATTTACAAACTGGGAGCCGTGGCTGCTCTGACAGCACTGCTCGCCAATCTCCTAGATGTGTTGTTGGGATTTGGCAGCACAGGGATGGTAACCTACGGTACTAAGTCTGCAATCGAGTGGTTTGCTTTGTACAACGAAAACTGGTTTCGAGGTGTGTATGCGCTCGGGATATTGAACATAGTTTATATGATCGCTATGCTGCCGGTGTACTTCGCCTTATTCGGCGCGCATTTTGATCAACATGCCCTCGGTGCTGGCTTGACTATCTTCATCTTTCTAACCGCCATGTCGATGTATATTTCCAACAATGCAGCAATTCCGCTATTAGTTCTCTCGAGCAAATATTCGCTGGCAAGTACAGATATGCAACGCACTGCCCTGGTGTCAGCAGGTGAAGCGATATTGTCGCGTGGGGAAGATTTCACGGCAGGTTCTTTTATCCCTCTATTCCTCGGCGGCCTTGCAGCGATTTGTATTTCCCTGATCATGTTACGTGGTGGAATTTTCGGAAAGGTGAATGCCTGGATTGGGATCGTTGGTTTTACGTTCCTGTCACTCTTTACGATCGTTGCCACGTTTATTCCTACTCTTTATCAAGTCGCGTTCTATTTCCTTGCTTCGATTGGTGGAATTCTCGCGCTAACCTGGTTTGCTCTTGTCGCTCGCAGGCTTTTTCAACTTGGGAGAAATGAGTAGAGAGATTCAGGATGGTCAAAAGAAATTTCGAGATAACAAGAAAGGAATGAAAATGTCTAAAGTAGTTCTTATTACGGGTTGTTCCACAGGGATCGGACGGGACCTCGCGCAACGATTAACTCAATCTGGTTATACCGTTGTTGCAACTGCTAGGAAGGCGGAAACTCTGGATGATCTGTCGGTTGCCCTAAAACTGCCGTTGGATGTTACCCAGTCGCAGTCAGTCAGCCATGCTGTTGCCCATACGCTCCGACAGTTCGGACGGATCGATGTTCTGGTGAACAACGCTGGATACAGCATGCTCGGAGCCCTGGAGGAAGTCTCTGAGGAACAGACGCAGCGGGCGTTCGACGTCAATGTCTTTGGGGCACTGCGTATGATCCGTGCCGTTGTTCCGCATATGCGGGAGCAGCGATCCGGTCGCATTATCAACATCAGTTCCATTGCAGGGAAATTGTCCACTCCGGTAAACGGTACTTACTCAGCCACAAAGTTCGCTCTGGAAGCTCTAAGTGATGCTTTACAGGTGGAATTAGCTCTGTTCGGGATTCAGGTCGTATTGGTTGAACCAGGTGCAATCAAGACTCGGTTTGATGGTACAGCCCAAACCCTTGCTCAGAATATCCTGTTGAAATCCGCTTCACCGTATCGATCTCTCTACAAACAGAGCGGTCAATTTGCGGCGAGTATGCGCAAGGATGAACCTGGGCCAGAGGTTGTTTCCGAGGTGATTGAGCAGGCAATAAGAGCTGACAGGCCCAGGGCCCGCTATCTCGCTGCTATTCCACTTTCAGGCAGATTGGTGATTCACTTGCGCGATTTTGTCTGGGGTTCAGTACTCAAGCAAATGTTCAAGATCAACTCATCGGAGATGCAGCCATGATTAATAATAAAGTCCTGATCACCTATGCCAGTCGCG
>DATNQK010000824.1:0-2742 GCA_036704065.1 Stenomitos sp. | reverse complement strand
AGCAACGTACAAGCTAAGGCAGAAACATCACAACCCCCCTGTACCGGTATATGCAAAAAAGTTCCGCCCCAAACACGAACCACTAGCCGTGCTTTGTTGGATCAACGCTTTGCAGTGGTCAACATCGATGGAACCTTAGCCCGTGGGAATGGCGTTATTAGCGCATCCAAAGTAAGTTCAACCGGGTACCAAGTCATTTTCAACCGAAACGTTACAGCTTGTAATTACACAGCTACCGTCGGTCAACCAGGTACTGGAGCAACAGAAGGATTCGCTATGGTGGCATCCAGAGCTGGGAATGTAAATGGTGTCTTTGTGAACACACGAGACGCTCAGGGTAACGGTGCCGCTCGCAGTTTCCATTTGTTGGTTAGTTGCTAGTGCATAGGCTTTGAAATTTCTATAGCCTAGGGGATTTCTAATCCTAGTTATTCTCTAGGCTATAATCTTTACTTTTTTAGAATGCTAAAGATCGAACTACCTGAGTTAGCACAATCTGATTTGACTCAAAAAACATGATCAAGCTCAATATTAATTCTTTTATATTGCAAGCTTTTCAACTACTATCTCTATATCTTAAACACCTCCACTAACTTTCTACTTTTACGATTTTCTAATTTACGCTCAATTGTTTGAGGTACTCTACTGCTGCAAAAAAGTTTGGTACTGTGCCGTTAAGGCCTGCACCGCAAGGTCATAGAAAATTTTGCCATGCTCTGGGGTGGCCAAAGCGGGATTGGAACCCATCCGACCATCGGGATAACGGCGGCGGAAGTCGGCTGCACCATAAATAGCATGGCCTTTCGCTACTTCGGCACTGAGTTCTGCGTGTTTGATCGCCTCGGGGTACACAAACTGAGTCACAGCAACCTCGCTAGGTGTGGCATGAGAACCTTCAGAATCGCCATACAGTTCTTGGGCTTTTCGGTACACTTCTGAACACATGTACCAATTGGCCACCGTACATTGCACGCGATCGCCATTAGGAATCTGAAGATCGGTCACGGTTGCATAGGTTTCGGCAAATGCTGCTTTAAGAGTCGCCACATTGCCACCATGACCATTGATAAAGAAAAATTTTGTAAATCCGGCCCGACTTAAACTCACCACATAGTCCCGGATCACCGCAATCAATGTACTGGGTCGTAGGCTAATACTGCCAGCAAACGCGGTGTGATGTAACGCCATCCCTACATTAATCGTTGGCCCAACCATGGCCTGCGTTGCCTCGCCTACACCTTTGGCAATGGTTTCAGCACAAATGGCATCCGTGCCTATAAGTCCTGTAGGGCCATGCTGCTCTGTAGAACCAATGGGGAAAATGATTGCTTGGGAGGTTTGCAAGTAAGCTTCAACTTCTGGCCAGGTACAAAGGTGCAACAGCATAAACAGAGTCCTTGGGGGAGCTTGCGATTAAAGGGCGGCGGTTTTATTGTATAGGGCAACAAGGAGAGGATGCAGCGATGGCCCGTAAGCGATTTGCAATTGAGATGGGGATGGGTATCGATCAACATGGTCAAGACCCGACTGTGGCAGCAGCACGAGCGGTTCGTAATGCGATCGCCCATAATGCTCTCCCTGGTATCTGGGAAGTTGCTGGCTTAAACCATCCCAACGAGATGATTGTAGAGGTTAAAATTGCAGTGCCCTTTTCAGCGCAAGTGCGTGAGGCAGAGGTGCTCGCGGCACTGCCCTTTGGTCAAAAAACACTCACGGTAGAAGAAGGGGGAATGGTCGTCGTGGGGCAAGCCATTCCAGACCTTAACGACAAAAATGACGACATGTATATTGCGATCGCAGCCGTAACCGTTTATGTCGATTTACCCTGAACCATTCCCCCCAGATAGGTATTTTCTGAGTCTTTTTCGCCCACAATACAACAAGGCCGATATCCCATACTCTAAGCAGAAGGGAAATCGACCCTGTTTGGTGTCAGCATTCTACCGGACACCGATACATTTGCCCCCAATCCCGTCCTAGGAACGTGTCCGAAGGGCAGGGTGGGTTCTGCCTCCTCAGAGATTCGCTTTAGGCAAACAGCGATCGCGCAGTCTCTACAGAAAAGTAGCCTAGCAAGTCAGCAGGCACAGCCACATTTGTTGCCAGGACTTGCGCAGACTGATCGGGTTCACCAAAACAATCCAAAACCAAGGGAGCGCCAGTAAAGTCGTGATCTTTCGTATAGCCATTAATTGTGACTACTGTTTTAAGATTCGCTTGGGATGACGAAAGCAAACCGTTCTCAGAATCTTCAAACGCCAAACACTCTTCCGGTGCCCAACCCAAGGTTTCTAGGACGTAATTGTAAATGTCTGGGGCTGGTTTTTTGGCAGGTACAATATCCCCCGCCGCCACAATATCAAACCAATGTAAACTCTCTGGCCCTAAGGTATGCTCTAGCAACACGGTAACATTGGGCAACGTGGTCGTAGTGGCGATCGCCAACCGTAACCCTTCAGCCCGAGCTTCCTTCAGTAGTCGCTCTACACCCACCCGCAGCGGAATATTACCATCGGCCAGCAATTGGCAATAATGCTTTGTTTTAGAGGCATGTAGATCAGCAATAAAACCTTTTAAGTCAGAAGGCGCCACAAAGTCAGGTCGATACTCTTGGATGTAGCGTAAAATCCGCTCTTTTCCACCCGTCACTTCCAACAGCTGGCCGTATAGTTCAACAGTCCAGTTCCAGTCTAGATTGGCATCCTGAAAGGCTTTGTTAAACGCAACCCGATGACCATCCCG
>DATNQK010000823.1:0-4287 GCA_036704065.1 Stenomitos sp. | reverse complement strand
CAAGATGCACAATATTGGTATTCCAGAAGGTGTAATGAGGCTCTGGAATCGGTATAAAAGCGTTCCACAAAATTGCAGGGGTGGCTAGGAGTTTGAAGGTGCTCCACACGGTGACTTCTGTGCCCCAGCCACGATCTGGGGGCGGTAGCATGGTTAGCCCAGCGGTGAGTGCAGAGGCAATCATTAAGGTGCTGCTGAGACTGAGATCCCAGAATTGAGCCTGCAAGGATTGCACTAAGGTCTGACGATGCGTCCACAGGAAGTCGATTCCCAGAAATACGCCAAAAGTGGCAGAGATTAGTAATCCATAGGCGGAGGTTTGACTCAGGAAGGCCAAGCCCAGCGCAAGGGGAAAGTATTGTTTATGGCGCAGGGGATACAGCAGACAAAAGCAAAAACAAAAGAACAGGCCGCTGGCATAGTTCCGGCTAATGATGCCGTATTCGAAGAGGGGAAAGTAACCGAAGATGAAGAGTAGTTTTTGTAGCCGCGAGAGGGGCGAAAACTGCGTCAGCAAATAGATGGCCCCGACCATAAAGCCCATGTTGGCAAGTTGCATGGCGATGGGGTTATGGGTGAGGCGTGTCAGGAAAAAAAGACAGATGTACCAAAAGGCGGGTGTGCCTTCGTAACGCAAGTTTTGGAATAAGAGTTCACCTAAGGATGCACTGTCACGCGCCACTAACCATGCTTGCATCTCGTCGCGCCAGATTTCATGGTGCAGGATGCCCACCAGCAGCAGCCCTGCGTAGAGGCTAGTAATGATTGCTGCAAAGTAGGGTGTGTGGTTGAGCCAATGCCATAGTTTGGAGGGGCTGAACCGCTGTGGCCTAACTGAGTTGGAAGAAGCAGCCATATACAATCCTGTTCTGGGCGATCGCCTGAGGTTGGCGGATCAAAACGAAGGAGACGCAAGCAAAACGGGCAAAGACTAAAGGCGAAGTTTTTGAGGCTGAGAGACGATCCCCAACCCCACTGCAATGATGAGGGCCATGATTGGAATGGTTACGTACATCAAAATACGCATGGCGATCGCATAACTCAAAATCGTGGCGGGTGAGATATGGTACAGCCCGAGCAATAGACGAAGGCTGGCCTCGAAGGGGCCAATGTAGCCTGGAGTAGAGGGAAGGGCGATCGCCAATGCTGCACCGCTTTGAATGAATAATGCACCCACTAAGCCAGGTGCATCGATCTCAAAGGCCAATAGCCCCATCCAATAGGTGAGACCGTTTAACCCCCATGCACAGAAGGTTTGTAGCAGCAGTAGCGGCCAATAGCGAGGCAGACTGAGGGCACGCAGCCCTTGCAGAAAATGTAGCAATCCGGTTTGGATGCGCTCTGCTAGACGGGGGCGTTTAATCATCCGCCACAGGGGAGCTAAGCGTGCAACAGTGTGTTGGGGATGCCTTGCCCCAACAATGCAAGCTCCCCAAAGCAGCAGTAATCCAAGGCACCCTCCGGCAATCCAAGCAAAATTAAAGGCTGAAATTGCGGGTACTGCGCCTGTACTTAAGGGCAGCACTAACAACACAATCACCATGCCAACATCTAACATGCGCTCGGCGACAATACTGCCAATGCTGGCTTCGATGGGCACACTGGCTGTGCGGTGGAGCATGCCTGCTCGGACACCTTCCCCCAAGGATGCCGGTAAGACGCTATTGGCCCCAAAGCCGATGAACAACGCGGTTAGGCGTTGCTTCCATGTACTGGAGTAGCCCTGTTCACTTAACAAGGTTCCCCAGCGCTGCGATCGCACGCCATAGGAAATCACATAGGTTGCCCAGCCTAAGGCCAACCAACCCCAATGCGATCGCCCCAGGCTGCGCCCTACATCAGCCCACCGCATATCCTGTAACACCCAAGCCAGCAAGGCAATCGTAACTGCCGTGCCCACTCCCAATGAAAGGAGTTGTTTTGCCTGCCGAGATAGCTGACTCATTACGGCAAAACTGGGGTATTGGCCCAGCGCCGTTGCGGATCGACCAATGGCAGTCGACGTGCGGCCATTGCCTGTTGTGCGTGGGTTTGCATCGATACCACCTGAAATTGCCGAGTAAGCTGGGCGATCGCCTGGCTGAGAGTGTTGAGTTTCTCATGGCTCGGTAAACTCATGCCTGGGAAAAACGCCAACTCCGGCACATCTTCACGCCCTAAAAAGTCGAGGGGATGCAGTAATAAAGAGGGTTGGGTACCTGTGAGGCGACACATGGCCAAGGCAAAGCGAAAGTACAGCAGCGCAAGGGCACGGGAAAAAACGCTGAGATACAGCACATAGCTAAAGTGAATCGGCACCTTAAAGATGGGTAGGGTGGAGACGGGTAGTTCCACCAGCGATCGCTCCTCGACCGCCCACCGATAGGGGTTGAGGGGTTGGAAGCCATCTTTGAAGCCGCCAAATAAGGCTTTGCGCTGCTCTCGCTCCTCTGCGCTTAATTTTGCTGTCATAAAGTAGTAAGCCCGTGCCAATGGCCCTAAAAAGGTGGGGAAGGTAGAGGCGTCGTACTGATACCCCCGTCGGGCCAATACCCGCAACACCGCAGGCGAGCAGCTATAACCTGGCCCTCGAAACCCAATAGGGTGTTTGTCTGTGACCTGCTTGAGAATCTGTTCTGCTTGGCTAATTTCTGCCTCAATTTCTGCCTCGGAGTAGAGATGCAGCCAAGATTCATGCCGAAACGAATGGTTGCCGATTTCGTGGCCTGCTTCGGCGATCGCCCGAATTGCCTTACGGTTTTGGGGAAGGGCGGCATCTTGGCCCACGATAAAAAAGGTAATCGAAAGGTTGCGTTGTGCCAGAAACTCCAGTGCTCTTGGCACCACAGTATCGAGGTAAGAGGGAAAACTTTCCCAACCTGGATCGCCGTGAATTTTCATGTACGACCACTGGTTGTCGAGGTCAAGGGAAAGACTGGCTAAGGGTTTTGGTCTCGGCATGAGGGCTACTGCTTTTGGAGAAGAATCCAGAATAAATCTTCAGCGGGGTAGGGAATGGTCCACTGGTCAGGAATGGGCGATAGAAGGTGAGACAGGCATTTTCCGCCTGGGAGTAATTGCAACTTATAGGCTAGCAACGATTTTGCGTGGGCCGCGCCAATCAATTTAGGCGGACGGCCTTGACCTACTTCCTTAAATCCATAGCGGGTTGCAAATTGGGCTAAGCTCTGTGGGCTAAACCAATGCAACACACTGGGGGGGCTGTATTCATGCCAGTTTTTTCCTAATAAGCGGGCCGTCCAACTGTGCCAGTTCCAGGTTTCAATCAACCAAAACCCACCCGGTTTGGTGTGGTAGCTGGCGGCTGCAAAGGCGCGTCGGATATCAAAAAAGTGAGCAATGACTTGAATCATCACCATTAAATCAACAGCTTCGGGGGTTCCAGACGGTTGCAGTTGCTCTAGCGTACCCACCTCAACCGGAAGCCGCAGCGTTTGCTGCGCATATTGAACCATTGACGGATTGGGTTCGATTCCTCGTCCCTGCCATCCGCTATCAAGAAATCCCTGCAAAATGAAGCCAGCCGCAGCCCCCACATCTAAGAGGGTGCCAGGTGAGAGGTAGTGGCTGAGGAGCTGCGCATAACGTTGCCCATGACGACGCAATAGGCTTGCTTCGGCCAAGTAGTCTGGATAGCCTGCGCCGCCGCCGTGGAAGTAGCTGTCGCTATAGATAGACCTCACATGTTCTAAGGATGCATCGATTTCTGTAAAGCGATGGTTGCACCCTTGGCAGTCCCGAATCCAGAAGCCATGTTGTTGAAACTGACGCTGGCTGGAGTGGTCGCATAGAGGACAGGGCCAAGCATTTGCTGGGGATAGGGATGGTTCGGGTGAATGCTTCATAGTGGCCTTTGTCTCAACTTCTCTGCCCAGCGGAATTTAATCTTTGGCTTTATGCATGGCTTGTTGCCGATGCTAGATCTGCCGCAGCCTGTTCGGCAAGCTGCACCGTTTCATTGACGTTCAGGGTTCCGTTGAGGATATGCGCTGAGTTGATAACGTACAACCCAGGCACTGAGGTCTGCATTGGAGGCAATTTTTGGGAGTAGCCCAGGGTTGGGATTGCTACCACGTACTTAACCCGCGAGACCTGAAACGCAATAGCATCGCTGGGATCAAAGTGGGGATAGAGACGACTAAGCGCTTGGAGGAAGGTTTTTTGTAATTCGGCGTCGGTTGGCGCAGTGTCAACATCCTCAGCAGGCAGATATTTGGGCAAATAAACGAGCGATCGCCCTCCAAAGGTTGCGCGATCAACGAGGGCAGTCATTTCGATGACGCCTGT
>DATNQK010000822.1:0-1974 GCA_036704065.1 Stenomitos sp. | reverse complement strand
GAGAAGGCGGTGCTATCGACGTAGTCACCACTTTGATTGGCATCGTCAAAGTCTTTGGCATCGATGAGGATCACTTCATCAAAGCCGTTGCCTTCCCAGAAGCGAATCATATCGTCGTTGCTTTGCAGGGACACCATGCTGTGGTGTTCTTGGCTAAAGCCGTTCCACACTAGGACAGGTAAGAAGTTGGTGACATCGGGGTAGGCTGTGTGGAAATGGGCCATACTGCTGATGATGTAGGGCTCACCCAAGCCGCCATCGCCGACGGTAAAGGGAAATAGCGTTTCTCGGTGCAGCAGAGCGCCTGCCATCGCAAAATGTTGTCCTTGACCTAATGGGCCAGCGGGGCCGAGTAAGCCAGGAATTTGTCCAGACAGGTGACCAAGTAGTCCATGTCGTTCTCGGAAGCGATCGCGCAAGTGTTGTACGGTTTGGATGCCCATTTTTTCTAGAGAGCGATCCATGAACATGGCGCTATAGAAGCCAGGGGCATGGTGGCCGACTTCCGTCAGGATATTTTTGTGGCCCAGCATCACAAGGCTGACATACGCTTCCACAGAACTGGCAAACCCACCCGGGTGCCCAGACGCTTTGCTGGCTGTCATTTGTAGGGTTAAGTAGCGCAGCGCATCTGCCGCCAATAGGGTTTGGTACACGGCTGCCGGATCGGTGGGGTCGGCAATAACTGGTTCTGCTGCTGTGATGACTGGGGCTTGACCATAGGTGTCGAATTCAGGCCAAGACTCGCCAAAGTATTGAATTCCTTCGCAAAATGCAGGGATGGCAGTGGTTGCATTGGATGGGGCAGCGGTCATAGTCAAACAATCCTGTTCAGCGGCAACAATATAGCGGCACAGAGGCACCCTCACTTATACCATCTGCGCCAAGCACTTAAGAATGGAACATTTTATCGCCAGTATTAATAAACTGCCTCTAATTCGATGCCAGAGTGATTGCGCTTGTGACGATATCGCTAGGGCTGCCATCCGAGAATCTTGATAAACTAAACTAAGAGATGTCTTTTAAGCGACGAGAAATTTCATGCAAAAGCGCCCTGTTGTCGATACAACCCACATTATGCGCCGTGCCGAGGAGTTGATTAAGGCATCCTCCAATCGGTATCGCATTACGGTACAGGTGGCCAGCCGCGCTAAAAAGCGTCGTCGCCGCGAGAACCTAGAAGATTTTGATGATGGTGGAATCAAGGCTGTAATGCAGGCGATTCTAGAAATGTCCGACGAGTTGACTCAACCGGAAATTATTGGCGACTAGGCACTTGTTTGGCTTCTAGCCGTCTGGGTGCCAGAGGGGGTTGATGGGCGACGGGTTACTAGAGGAAGGCAGGCGTCTATGACGAAGCGTTTATCTCAATGGCAGCGGACACTGGGTTGGTCTGTGGGCCTTGTGCTAGCTGTGGGGTTTCAAGGCAGCTTGGGTTCGCTTTGCTGGGCGCTCTCCGATTCTCCGGCCACGCAGGCTGAGGCAGTTTATCGTAAGCTGCCTGATTTTCCGTTGGAGAATCAATATGTCCGTGCTGATAACAATAAGCAGGCTACGGAGAGTACGTTGATTAGCCGATTTATCTACTACCACACCACCGTTAAGGGGCGATCAACCCTCTCACGCCTGGACTGGAAAATTTCGCTAGCGGACTATTTGGGGCTCAATGAGTTTCTGCAACCCGAGACGTACCCTGGTGAAAACTTTTTGAAGTCGAACCCGTTGCAAAATGATCAGGCACGCATACGCAGTTTAAATCGAGTCCAACGCGATGCTTTGGTGCAAGCGTTGGTGGATGTGTATGGCGGTTCTAGAGCGACGGGTGCGGCATCGGCACCCTTGCCAGCGGCGTCTCAGGCGCGACCTACAGTGCCTGGCGATCGCACGGCTCAGCCATCGGGCTTGGCTCCCTTAGCTGCACCAGGCAGTGCCAGTTTGCTGGATCCGTCCGGTGGCACATCATCGCAATCCTCT
>DATNQK010000821.1:0-4417 GCA_036704065.1 Stenomitos sp. | reverse complement strand
GTACCTCATCTCCAGTCGCTGCTGCAGACAAGGCGATCGCTGTCAATCGTTCGGGTTCGAATGCGGCAAAGTTGCCCAGATGGCGACTTAAAAGCTGGTTTAAATTATCTTGACGAGATCGAACAATAATGCGGAGGGTAGGATTCAGCGTTCGTGCGGCAAAGGCTGCTGCTAGATTTGTGCGTTCGTCGCGAGTTACTAGCAAGATTGCGCGACACCGATGCACATTAGCTTGCTCCAGAATCTGCACCTGACGGCAATCTCCCTGCCAATACCCATCCAGCTTATGAGGCAGATCTGGGACTTCCCAGTAGCGGATTTCTGCACAGTCGATGCCATAAACTATTGCGCCGAAGCTTTTGAGCATCGACACACAGGATTGGCCTAAAGTCCCCAACCCACAAACCAGAAACTCAGAACCAATGGGGCTGTTGTCCTCAGACATGGACTACCTATATTAACCCTTGTCAGATTGGGCACCGCCTCAGTCTACAGCTAATCGAATGACTAGAATCCTCCACTAGCCGGGGTGGCCTTAGCCGCTATTATGCAACGAGCAGCGGCACTATCGCGAGGCGGAACCAACGCCACCACATGGGGCACGGTATGGGGAGTATAGCCCACCAACGATTCGCCGCGAAAGGCCAAGGAGGTGCTTGCGCCAGAATCTAACATTACGGCATCTCTAAATCCAGCCTTCGTTATAGCCTTGCCCAAATCAACAGAGCCAATTGGCTCTGTTGACACGCCGATCTGGGGTTGTCCGGCTTGGTTGATGCCCCAGAAGGCCCTATGGCGGGCTGCATTAAAGTCAAATAAAGAGCCAAAGGCTTCAGGCGCGGTTGCGGCATCCCTTGTTTGACGAGCCATGCTGCAGCAACGAACGCATCGGTCACACCTGGTAGTTCCGAGTCAAGTCCGTCGAGGGTACTGTGCTTCATTAGATCAAACGGTATAAAGCGAGCAGCAAGAGGGCTAATCAACACTAGGGGACGCCCCGTGAGTTTAGTATGTTCTCCTCGGTTGCCAGAAATAAACTGTCCTGAGTTTTGACAAGGCAATCTCTCCGGTTGCAATGCCGTGTTTGGCATATGCTTCTTCAAAGCACATGCCAATCCTTACACATCGATTTTGCTTATCGTAGATGCTTCCGCCAATAATTTTGCCAGCTTGTAGGTGGAGCGGGTACCAAAGAGAGCGGGTTGTCCAGTTTGACAACTATTAGCTCGGTGTTGTCGGCAACTCCTGGTGTGCGACCCACGCTGAAAGGAAAGTTATTGTCGTTGACAATCAAAACCCTGAAGGGATCTAATGGTAGTACATCTTCAATGGTGACAAAGGGAAAAGTAAAGATACCACCTGTGGTACCATTGTCGCCCACACTATGTGGATCTGAGATGTTTAATAGGTCTACCAGCAGTTCTTTCTTCACAAACCCTTGAGCATCTACTTTTTTGAGATTGATTTTATAGAGACGCTTGAATTTTGCGGGATTGGCAAAGGCTGGATTTTGTGGGTCTCCCTGTAAACTATCTCGTTCAATCACTAGAAATTCACTGTCGTTAATAGCAGTGAGATCGCCAATGGCCTGGCCACTTTCTGTGGTATTTTCCATGCGATAGCTAAACACGCGCCCAGTATATTTGCGGGTTTTAAGATCGAACTCGTTAATCAGGAGTCGACTTCTATCTACATCGTCCGTAAGAGGGCCTTCGAGCATTACATAAAGCTTTGTCCGACTGGTATTGAGGGCCATTCCCTCAAAGCCTTTGGATCGAGCTAGGTTGGGTGTGTTGCTCCCCAGTAAGGGGTTGTCGGGAGATTGCACCAGTGTGTTGCTCCCCAGTCCTTTAAAGTTAGGGAGGGAAATAGGCGGTTCCAGGATCTCGCCTGAGGCACTGGTATGCACCAAGAAGGGGCCAAATTCGTCACCAATCCATAAGGTGCCATCTTTGCCTTTGCGAATGGATTCAATATCTAAGTCTCCACCTGTTAACCAGCGGCCTGTTTGCAGTTGGGGATCGACTGGGATGGTTGTGGTGGGATAGGTGGACTGCTCAGCAATGATTGGGAAGCCAAGTTTACTATTTTTATCGTTGAGCTGGATAAAACTGCGTTTGCCAAATGTGCGCCCTAATACTTGCCCCGTAATAGGACTCGCCGCAAACACGCGTCCCTGCCCGCCAAAACGAGTTTTAAATTCCGGGAATATGCCATAGACGCGTAGTAATGCATCTGGAGAATTAGCCTTTCCACCAAAGCCGTTGTCTGGCATGGCTAAAAACGTGCCTGGAAGGGGACCCAGTAAAATGGCCGAGAAACCCTGCACGGGTTGTTTGGAAACAAAGGGAGGGGTTTGGCCATTTGCTCCTGTGATGAGTTGTCCTGAGGTAGGACCTGGGGCAAAGGTGGCAGCTGGTAGGACGGCCCGACCTACAAGTTCGACAGCATTGGTAGGTTTTACGTAGCCTATACTGCCGATCCAAGTGGTTGATATCGATAGTGAGGCTGCTAGCAGAATATGGTTCCGAGTCATCGCCATAACAGTTCTGTGCTGACATCTAAATGCAACAGCTTTACTGTACTCTTCACAAAGAGTGAGTTCCGTTAACGATCGTTTAAACTCTGGTTATTACAGCGATTTTTTGAGCCTTACAAGAGAATGTCTATGGTGGTCAAAAACCATGCTAAGGGTAGCTTCTCTCGACTTCAATTTATCTCTCAACCTGTGATCCCCTATAAGTTTGCTTTTGCAGCACAGAGAGAGCTAGATAGGTAAATATTCAACCTATTTTAGCGTCGTCAGGAAGCAGTTATGTTCCCAACTTTATCCTTGCACTTAATGGAGTATTAAACTCTTTGTGTAATCTTGATAAAGATTTGATTTATTCCTGCGCAGGTTACATTTTAATTTATTTTTCTAAGATTTATTTAAAATGGACTTGCGAGAAAATAAATACATTTACGGGTAAATCTTCAGACCGTTATTAAATAAGGCTCTTCCCAGCTTTTGGTGATCCAAATCATAATCCGTGAAACCTTTGAAACTAGGTGCTTTCCGGTAATTTGCTATGGAATTGCTTCAATGTCTGCTGCCCAATCCCAGTTCCCTTCGCTTACTGAGCTATGAGAGTGTGTTTAGTATATAAATACCCAAATTAGAAGGTAATGATTTCTCCTTCAGTTGTTTTGTTATAGAACACCGAAACAACCATTTCACCATTGGGTTGGCAAAGTAAGATTCGACCACCAGAGTTGCCCAATTGCATGGACTGAGGGCTATTGGTTCGTACAAGAACCTGTTTTTGTTCATTGGGGGCTAAAGTTCCCTCCAGCATCCTGCGACGACCGATTTTGTCAGTAAGAAACCAACCCTCTAAAGCAAATGCTTCTGAAGATGTATTTTTTAGTTCAACCCATTCGCCTGATTCCGATCCTTCAGGATTCGGCAGTGCTGCCACCAACAATAATGAGCCAGTTTGCATCTGTACATCACCAATTGGTCGCAAAACTGGGGTACTACCTGGTCGTGGCAGAGGCTCAAACTCTCCACCTCGAAACTCAGGATAGAACGAGCGGATATGTTTGCCTCGTTGGTTATCTTCTGTCGTCTCTCGATACATCACCAAGTTGTAATTACCCCCCTGAATGGTGACTGCCCGTCGATCATTGACCGTTAGTTTCTGAACAGATTCGTAGTAAGCCACTGTGCCTAGAGCCATATCGCATTCTGGACTAATTCCGACAAAAAAAACACCACGCTCTTTAAAGACCTGAGCAATAGGATTGCCAGCCATATTGTCTAAAGTCCAGGTCATTTGAAGTGTTACTACATGAGGATTAAGAACTTCTGACACCCCAGGTAATTTGTATTGGGTGCCGAGGAAGTTGACTCGCCCTTTGGATTCATCCAGGTAGAACTTGACCCAATTGTGATAGGGTGCATCCCACTTAGATACAAGTAGAAATACTCAGACAGTCTGAATGATTGAGATAGGCACATCGTAGATGCAGAATTCGAGGCACGTTCTGCGGCAACCACCTCGCTCCAGGTAGCTTGACTCGAACTCCCACTTGCTTGATACGAGACTCGACATCCCCAGACCCAATCGGTATACCCAATTGCTGATACTGTCCGTACCACGGAATTCGTTCACGATGCTTGCGTAAATAATTCTGGAAATTCTGAGCCTGTCGGCTGTGTAAGCCTTCAAATTCCGCGATTGCATGGTCTACCCACCCGTGCCAGAGATACTGCTTCACCCTGTCGAGACGTTTAAGGGACTTTCAAAGAAAAAACCATGCCAGCTTAACGGTATAAAATCAGAGTCATCCGAGTATGGGTGATCAAAGATTGGAATTAACAGAGAGCCTGAAAACATTACTAAAAGAGACCGCCCAAACCCTCAAAGGTCAT